>DASYVL010000082.1 GCA_035937135.1 Terriglobales bacterium | reverse complement strand
GGTCCACGCGCCCGCTCTGAAGCAGGCTCATCACCGTCAGCATGTCCAGGCACTGGGTGGCGCCGAGAAGGTTGGGCGGGTCGGCCATGGTGTAGATGAGCTCGGCGGTGGGCGTCGAGCGCACCACGCCATTCTCGAAGAGGCCGATGGCGCTGGGCGCATGGGCCTTCTTGGCGACCACAAAGGCGATCAGCGGCAGACGCATGCCCACGAAGACGACTTCCCCGTCACGGATCTCGCGCGCCGCCGCGGCCACCATCAGCTCGGAGAGCGTGTAGGCTGTCGTCGCGGCGGTGGCGGGAGCGGTAGTCATTCGAAGAGCTCCTAGCCACTAGCTCTTAGCTAGATGCTAGAAGCCAGGCGCTAGGGGTTGATGGCCGACTTGCGCGTTTCCCCGATGCTTTCCAGCGGGTCGCGGGCGCCATCCTTGGGCACAATCCACTTCTTTTCCGTGCCCAGGATGTCGAGCAACAGCTTCTTGTCCCCGGCCGTCGGCAGCCATTCGATCACTTGCTGTTCGTAGACCTTCTCCTCGACCGGCTCGCCGGTCTGGGGATGGAACTTCTGTCCCGCCCAGCTCCCGATGGCGCGGTTGAACTGGATGTGCGGCGCGTACAGCCTGGGCTGGTCCGGCTTGAGCACGTTGTTGAAGCGCGCGATCAGTCCGGCCACTTCGTCGCGATAGAGGTGGCGGTTGTAGTCGTTCACGTCGTCCAGGTCGGGCGCGCTCGCGTTCTTGGGTTCATCGTAGCGGCCCTTGATCCCCCAGACGTACGCCCAGTGCGCCGAGGAGGAATGGTCGGTGCCGAACAGGTCGTAGGACTCGGAGATCCACTTGTTCAGGTATTTCTGGATGAGCCAGCTGGGCACGGCGCCGGCTTCCACCACGCGGCGCAGGCCATCGTTGCCCGTGCCCATGTGGAAGGCCTCTTCGCGCAGCATGTAGGACATGGACCGGCCGAGTGGCGCGAAGCCCGAATACTTCAACATCTGCAGCTGGAACTTGCCGTCGCGGTCCACGAAGTCGGTGTAGGCGAAAAAGTCGAGCCAGTTGTCCACGTTCTCGTTGAAGGCGTTGAGCAGGCGCTTGTTCTCGAAGGCGCGGCGCTCGAGCATCTTCTGCGCCTCGACCTTGCCGGTCTGCCCGAAGTGCTCGATCAGCAGGGCGCACATCTGCCAGCCGTGGCGCATCTCCTCGATCATCACCCGGGTGAGCGCCTTGCGATCGTAGTCGGTGGGTGCGGCATCGAACAGGAAGCGCTGCTGCTCCACGCTGGCGAACTCGGTGTCGCCCTGATAGACGATCATGTTCATCAGCGCGTCGCGCATGTTCTGCGTGGGGATCTGGCGGACGGTCTCCCACTTGGGCCGGCCCTTGTAGTGGCCGAACTGGATCTCGTTGGTCTCGATGGCGCCGTAGAGCGTGTCGAACTTGAACTCCGCGACCTCTTTGGGATTGACGCCGATGTCGCGGCGCCAATCGTCGAACAGCCCAACCCAATCGCTGAACGTCCCGACCTTGAAGGCTTTTCCCGGCATAGAACTCCCTTACAGGTTCACCCACACGCTCTTGAGCTCCGTGTAGTGCTCGATGGCGTGCATGCCCAACTCGCGGCCGAAGCCGGACTGCTTGTATCCGCCGAAGGGCAGCGCTACGTCGTAGAGGTTGTAGGCGTTCACCCAGACCGTGCCGGCCTTGAGGCGCCGGGCCACGGCGTGGGCCTTGCGGATATCGTTGGTCCAGACCGCCGCCGCCAGGCCGTAGATGTTCTGGTTGGCGAGCTCCGCCACCTGCTCCACGTCATCGAAGGGGATGGTGGCCAGCACCGGTCCGAAAATCTCTTCCTGCGCGATCTTCATGTTGTTGTCCACGGCGTCGAAGATGGTGGGCTCGACGAAGTATCCCTTGCCGCCGTCCACGGAGACCCGCTTGCCGCCCGCCACCAGCTTCGCGCCCTCGCTCTTCCCTGCTTCGATGTAGCCGAGCACGGTGTTCATCTGCTGCTCGCTGACGATGGCGCCCAGGCGCGTCTTGGGGTCGAGCGGATCGCCGGGCTTGAGTTTCTGGGTGCGGTCCACCAGTTTCGACATGAATTCGTCGTGGATCTTCCTTTCGACGAAGAGGCGCGAGCCGGCAGCGCAGACCTCGCCCTTACCGTAGAAGATGCCCGTGGAGGCGCCGCGCACGGCGGCCTCGATGTCCGAATCCGCAAAGACGATGTTG
>DASYVL010000081.1 GCA_035937135.1 Terriglobales bacterium | reverse complement strand
CTCTGCAGTTGCACGGCGCATTTGGGGGTGCGAGACCGTGGATAGCCGGAGCGCTCGCTCTGACGCTCATCTTCGGAGTCGGCCTGCACATCGTGCGCATGGCCGTCATGGCGTTGCGGCGCGGGATTCTGAATCAGCACGTGCTAGTTGAGTTCGGGGCCTTTGCTGGGCTTATCGGCGGCGCGGTGGGGCTGGCACTCCAGCCACCGAATTACCCCACCGTTGCCTTCTTCTCCGTTGCGGTAATGGTGCTCGCGTATCACATTTTTTCCGAGTGGCTGTCATTGATCGTGAAAACGCGCAGTTCGCAAGCGGTGAAAAAGCTGCTGGATCTTGAACCGGATGTGGCCCATGTCGTAAGGGACGGCAAGGAGCAGGACGTACCACTCGAACAGGTGCGTGTCGGCGACTTGGTTCGTGTTCGCCCAGGCAGCCGGATACCGGTGGACGGTACCATCGAGTCGGGTGAATCGGATGTGGACGAGGCACTCGTCACCGGCGAGCCACTGCCTACCTACAAACGTGCCGGCGACCACACGCTGAGTGGTTCTCTGAACGGGCATGGCACGCTGCTGGTTCGCGTCACGGTGGTTGGCGAAGAGAGTTTTCTACGGCAGGTAATACGTAGCGTAGAAGATGCACGCGCGCTGAAACCCGGCCTGCTGCACCTTGTTGATCGCGTGCTGAAGATTTACACGCCCATCGTGCTGCTGACCTCCGTGGGAGCGGCGCTGTTCTGGATTGTGTTCCCCATGATCAGTGGATCTTCCCCCGACCTGCAGCGGGCGATGTTCGCGGGCCTGAGCGTGCTGGTGATGGGTTATCCGTGCGCCGTCGGAATCTCGGCGCCGCTCTCCATTGTCCGCGGAGCTGGCGAAGCGGCCGAGCGCGGCGTGTTGATGCGCACCGGCGAGGCATTTCAAGCCTTGCGCCGCGTTCAGCGCGTGGTGTTTGACAAGACCGGCACGCTTACCGAAGGACGCCCTGCGCTGCGCCAGATTGTTCCATTGAACTCCTCGGAGGGGGAATTGTTGGCACTTGCAGCAGCGGTGGAAGCTGGTTCTGAGCACCCGCTTGCTCGTGCAGTAGTCGAGGAAGCGTTTAATCGCGGCGTTGCTCTAGCCGAAGTTCGGGAGTTTGAGGCCGTTCCAGGTAGGGGGGTTAAGGCGCGGCTTGGTGATGCAGGACTCTTGATTGGGAGCCCGGCTTTCCTCGCGGCCGAGTCGATTGATATCGCTGCTCACAACGCCGCCATCACTGAACTTGAATCTCAGGGCCTGACGGTTATCGCTGTGGCGCGAAACGGGAAACTTGTCGGCCTACTGGCGCTGGGCGATGCGCTACGGCTCGACGCTGCTGCAACTGTCCAGCGACTGCACGCGCTTGGCATTCGCACCAGCCTGATTACTGGTGACAACGAGCGAGCGGCACGTCACTTCGCAGGTGCTGCCGGCATAGAAGAGGTTCACGCTCGCGTCTTGCCTGCGGAGAAAGCCGAGATGGTGCGAAAGCTTCAGCAGACCTCGCGTGTGGCCATGGTGGGTGATGGCATCAATGACGCGCCCGCTCTGATGCAGGCGGATGTGGGGATTGCCTTTGGCAGCGGAGCTGACATTGCCATCGAGTCTGCCGACGTAATCATCCTGAATCAACGGCTGAGTGCGGTCCTCGATGCCTTTGAAGTCAGCCGTCAGAGCTACCGGAAGATCATACAGAACGTGTCCCTCGCGTTCCTGTTCAATGGCATCGGGATTCCGGCGGCGGCAACGGGACTGGTTCATCCGATATGGGGAATGGTCGCGATGGCGACGAGCGTGACTTCGATCTTCATCAACTCACTGTGGGGGCGCGGCGCTTATTTCTTTGACGCGATCAAGACGGTGGGACATGCGCCGCCTGTCTCATCGACTGCGGCGGAAGCTGCTCAAGCGTAGGGAAGAAGGGAATCATGCTTAAATCCATTGTTTTGGAAGTGATCGGCAATCAGGGAATCACTTGACAGGGTTGTGAGCAGCGCATCGAGCGCATGCTCAAAGCTTTGCCGGGCGTGGAGCGGGTTCGAGCAAAAGCCAACAACCAGCGCATCGACGTACTGTATGACGCCTCAACGCAGGACGTCAGCGCCATGGCAGACCACCTAAGTGCGGCTGGTTATCAGACCAAAGTTATCGCGTGATTCAGGCCGATTGAGAATCTTCCTTTAACGGTTTGGGAGAAACTTGAGCAAGATTTGAGCAAGGAAACCTCCGAACAGTGGGTAGAATGGGCTAGTTGGAAGGTAGCCGCCGAAGGAGACCAGGCGGCCGCCCCGCCGCACGCGCACGCCGATCTCCGCGCGGGCCGCGCCCGGCTTCGTCACGTGCCCGCACCCCAAGTGGCTGGATTTTCCCGCTCGTATAGCTATCCCCGCCCTGGGTTTGACCCTCGTCCACGGCTCCCTTAAACTGGAGGAGCTCACACTCCCTTTATATTCATTCCTCTTTCCTCTGGAGGCCGGGCTGTCTCGTCTTTTCCGAATCGCAAGTGCTCTGCTGCTGTGCTGTGCCCTGGCGCCCAGGGCCGCGGCCCAGCAGACGGACGTCACTCTGGAGACCAGCGAGAGCCTGTTCAGCGTGCTGGCGGGCATCAACGCCTGCGGCTACGACCAGGAGCTGGCCACCTCGGATCCGCTGCGCATGCTGGTGCGCGCCGAGGTGGCGAGCGCGGTGCAAGCCTCGGCCAGCGCCGCCACCGCCCAGCGGCAGTTGTGCGCTTTCTACCGCGACCACCAGCAGCCGGACGCCTCCCGCACTTACGCCCAGTACATCTCGCTCGCCCTGAACCTGGACGAGCCTCCCGGGTTCCAACTCCGCGTCCGGGAAGCGGACCTGCCTCCGGACGCTTCCTACGTTCTGGGATTCGTGCCGCTGCTGCAGCGCTTCTACGTGGACGCCGGCCTGCACGGCCTCTGGCTGAAGCATCAGGCCGCCTACGAGGCCCAGGTCGAGCGCTTGCATGACCCGGTGGCCAAAATGCTGCTGGCCACCAAGTCCGCCTACCTGCGGATATCCGACAGCAGCTACCTGGGCCGCCGCTTCGCCGTGTACGCGGAACCCATGGGCGCACCCGGACAGGTGAATGCACGCAACTACGGCGTCGACTACTTCCTGGTCCTCTCGCCGCGCGGCGACGCGGTACGCATCGACGAGATCCGCCACACCTATCTGCACTACACCCTCGATCCCTTCGCCATGAAGCGCCAGGGAGCGATGAAGCGCTTGGAGCCGCTGCTGGAGTCGGTGAAGAACGCGCCGCTCGACGAAAGTTTCCATCAGGACATCGTGCTGCTGGTGAACGAGTCGCTCATCCGCGCCATCGAGGCCCGCACCAGCGGCCCCGGCGGCAAGGAAGGCGAAGCGGATCGCGTGCAGCGGGCCGAGGCCGCCGAGCGCGAGGGCTATATCCTCACCCTGTACTTCTTCGACGCCCTACGGGTGTTCGAGAAAAATCCCGTGGGGCTGCAGGACGCCTACCCCGACTGGCTGTTTAACATCGACGTAGGCGCCGAGCGCAAGCACGCCGGCGAGATCACCTTCAGCCGCGAAGCAGTGCCCGAGGCGCTGCACGTCTCCCGGCCGGAACGAGCCGGCGTGCTGGACCTGGCCGAATCCAAGCTGGCCTCGGGAGAGGTGGCGGCGGCGCAGCGGCTGGCCCAGCAGGTGCTCGACCAGCAGAGTGACAATCCGGCCCGGGCCCTGTTCATCCTGGCGCGCGCCGCCACGCTCAGCCGCGACATGCCCGGCGCCCGCACCTACTTCGAGCGTACCTTGGAGATGGCCCGCGAGCCCCGGATCGTGGCCTGGTCGCACATCTACCTGGCCCGGATCTTTGACATGCAGGAAAACCGCGATGCGGCCGTGCAGCACTATCGCGCGGCCCTAGCGGCAGGCGATACCACGCCCGATACCCGGGCGGCGGCGGAGCGGGGACTGGCGGAGCCCTATCAGCCCCCGTCGGCACGACCTTAGGGCAAAATCCGGAACACCATGCGTTGGTGCAGGTGGTTCCTCATCACAAGGAGTGGAGATGAAAAAAATCGTATGCACGACGCTGGTGGTTCTCGGGCTGGTGGCGCTGTCCACCGCGCAGGGGACGACCTCGGGCTCGGGCTTCCAGCTTTCCACCACGACTCAGCGCAAGGCCCCGCCTGCCCCGAAGACTCCGGAGGAGGGTGCCGCCTATCAGGCAATCGTCACCAACCCGGACCTGGCTGCGGCCGAAACAGCGGCCAAGGGTTTTGAGGCCAAGTATGCGCAGAGCGAGTTGCGTGGCCCCATTTATCAGAACCTGATGTACCGCTACCAGCAGTCCAACAACGCCGACAAGACGGTGGAGATGGGCGGCAAGGCCCTGCAGTTCGATGGCGAGAACCCTATGGTGCTGGTCACCGTGGCCAGCGTGATCTCCGAGCGCACCAAGGAAACCGACTTGGACCGCGACCAGCGCCTGGTGGAAGCGACGAAAGACGCCCAGCACGCCCTCGACGGCATGAACAAGTGGCTGGCCACCGCGCCCGGCATCACGGACCAGCAGGCACAGGGCGTGAAGCCGGTTCTCTCCTCGTTCGCCCACGCCGCCATGGGCATGGTGGAGTTGGTCCGGAAGAATCCGGCGGAGGCGGAGAAACACTACCGCGTGGCGGTAGAGCTGAACACCGCCCGCCCGGACCCGGTCACCTTGCTTCGTCTGGCGCTGGCGCTGGATCAACAGAAGAAGTACGCCGACGCGCTCCCCTTCGCCAACCGGGCCGTGGAGCTTTCCGCCACCACTGGGGGGATGGTTGCTGAGCGGGCCAAGCAGGAGCAGGACCGGCTCAACCAGCTCACCGGACAGAAGCCGCCGGCGCAAACCACCGCGCCGCCTCCCAAGTCCTAGCGGCCGGGGCGACGCTCCGGCTCCCGGGCTCCGCCCTGCAGCCCTCGGGCTGCGGGGCCTTCCTCCTGCCCGCGCGGAGGCAGGGCCCGGGCTCGAAGACCTGATGAAAAGCGAAGAGATCACAGCGCTCGAAGAACGGCTCGGGCACCGCTTCCGCGACCCGGAGCTGCTGGTGCGCGCGCTCACCCACAGCTCGCACGCCCATGAGCGGGAGCCCGGCTCCTCCGCTCGGGATGACAACGAGCAGCTCGAGTTCCTCGGCGACGCCGTGCTTGGCTTCGTCGTCAGCCAATTGCTTTGCGAGCGCTTCCCCGACTTTCACGAAGGGCAGCTGTCCAAGCTGCGCGCTCATCTGGTGAGCGCCCGCCACCTGGGGGGAGTCGCGCAACGGCTGGAGCTGGGACGCTTCCTTCGCCTGGGGCGCGGCGAGGAGCGCAGTGGCGGCCGCGCCAAGGCTGCCCTGCTGGTCGACGCCCTCGAGGCCCTGCTGGCGGCGGTCTATCTGGATGGCGGCCTGGAGGCCGCTCACCACCTCATCCGCCAGAGGATCTTCGAGCCCGAGATCGGACTCCTGCAAGAGCAGGCTGGCGGCGGCCTGGCCACCACCGACCACAAGTCCGCGCTGCAGGAACTGCTGCAGGCGCGAGCCCTGCCGCCTCCGCGCTACAGCGTGGTGATGGAGCACGGCCCCGATCATCGCAAGGTCTTCACCGTGGAGCTGCGCATCCATTCCGCGGAGGGCGAGCAGGTGTACCGCGCTTCAGCCTCCACCAAGAAAGAAGCCGAGCAGAATGCGGCCCGGCAAGGTCTGGAACGGTTGCAAGGCGCGCCGGATCCGGCCCGGGCAGAACCAGGTCCATGAGTCCTCACGGCTCGCATCCACCGGCGCGCGAAGGCTGGCTGACCTCCCTTCAGTCCATGGCGTTGACCGTGATCATTGCTTTGTTCGTAGTCACCTTTCTGGCGCAGGCCTTCCAGATCCCCTCCGAATCCATGGAGAACACCCTGCTCATCGGCGATTACCTGCTGGTGGACAAGCTGCAGTTCAGCGAGTCCGGGTCGTGGGGCAAAGTGCTGCCCTACGCCGAGGTGGACCGCGGCGACATCATCGTCTTCCGCTACCCGGTGAACCCGGAGCAGCACTTCGTGAAGCGGGTGGTGGGCATCCCGGGCGACCGGGTGCGCCTCATCAACAAGCGGGTGCGGGTGAACGGGGTGTTCCCCCGCGAGAAATATGCGCTGTACAACCGGCGCGACTACGACGCCTATCGCGACGAGTTCCCGGTGCGGGGCCTGGCCTCGCCCAACGTCGAATCCGCGTGGTGGAGTCAGATGCGGGACCTGATCCAGGGCGGCGAACTGGTGGTGCCGCCGGGCCAGTACTTTGTCCTGGGCGACAATCGCGACCGCAGCCTGGACAGCCGCTACTGGGGCTTCGTGCCCCGCGAGAACATCATCGGCCGGCCCCTGATCATCTACTGGTCGGTGGCCTCGCCCGCTACGCGGCCCGCCCCGGCGCCGCCGCGGGATGGTGGTAAACTTATCAATTTGGCGCGCTCCGCCGCGCGCTTCTTCGCCAACATACGCTGGGGCCGCTTTCTGCAACTGGTGAGTTAGGGGCAGGAGCGCCGGCCGGAAGGGTCACCGCTTGGGCAAGAAACAAAAGATCGCCGGGAAGGAAGAGCCGGAAGAAAAGAAGAAAGAGACTCCCATGGAGTTCCTGGCCTCCATGGCGGTGGTGCTGGTCACCGGTCTGTTCATCATCACCTTCAACCTGCAGGCCTTCGAGATCCCCTCCAGTTCCATGGAGAACACCCTGCTCATCGGCGACCACGTCTTCGTGGACCGCGTCACCCTCGCTCCCAAGACTCCCTGGGTCGGCCCTCTGGTTCCCTACCGCGGTTTGCAGCACGGCGACATCGTGGTCTTTCTCTCTCCGGCGGAATCCGGCCTCTACGTGGTGAAGCGCGTGATCGGCCTGCCCGGGGATCGCATCCACCTGGTGGACGGGGTGGTGTACCGCAATGGGGAGCGGCTCTCCGAGCCCTACGTGAACCGGGCCTGCGACGACATCACGATTGCCTGCTACTCGCCCTACCGCGACAACTTCCCGGCGGTCCCTACCACTTCCGGCGGGAACGTGACTCCGGATTGGGGCGGCGAGATCGCGTATCACATTGAGGGCGGCGACCTGGTCGTACCTCCGGACCGCTATTTCGTCATGGGGGACAACCGGAATGTCAGCTACGACAGCCGCTACTGGGGCTTCGTGCCCCGCGAGCACATCATCGGCCGCCCCATGTTCATCTACTGGTCGTTTGAAACCCCGCGCGACCAATATAAGAAGACCGGCCTGGGGGAGCGGGTGGAGTTCCTCTTCAAGGTCGTCCTGCACTTCTTCGACCAGACCCGCTGGCGGCGATCCTTCCAGATGGTGAGTTGATGCCCCGCGCGGCCAAGCGCTGGGCTGTGGCGGTGGTGGCTGCCTTGTTGTTGGCGCTGCTGCTGCTGCCTCCACTCATCAACGTCAGCCGCTTCCGCGGACGCATCGCCACCGCCATCGGCCAGGCTTTGGACCGTGACGTCACCGTGGATGAGGTCCATCTGCAACTGCTTCCCCTGCCCGGCTTCGACCTGACGCGAATGGTCATCTCCGAGGACCCTGCGTTCGGCACCGAGCCCATGCTGCACGCCGACGAAGTCACCGCCTTCCTGCGCCTGACTTCCCTGTGGCGCGGCCGGCTGGAGATTTCCCGCCTCAGCATGAAGAATCCCAGCCTCAACCTGGTGTTGCAGGGCGGCCGCTGGAACCTGGAGGCGCTTCTCGCCCGCGCTTCCCAAACCCCCACGGCTCCTACCGCCCGCACCCGCCCCGAGGCGCGCCCGCGCTTTCCCTACATCGAAGCAGAGGGCGCACGCATCAACCTCAAGCTGGGACAGGAAAAGAAAGCGTTTGCCCTCGACGAAGCCGACTTCGCCCTGTGGCTGGCGTCGGAGGATGAATGGGGCATGCGGCTTGAGGCCCGTCCGGTGCGCACCGATGCCAACCTCAGCGACTCCGGCACCCTGAAGGTCGTCGGAGCTTTCCAGCGTGCTGCGCGCCTGGGCGAGACGCCGCTGAATCTGCGCTTTAGCCTGGAAAAGGCGCAGCTCGGCCAGCTCTCTCGCCTGATCTACGGGCGGGACCGCGGCTGGCGCGGGGCTCTGGACCTTTCCGGGTCTCTCGGGGGCTCGCCCGCCAACCTCACTCTGACTGCGGACGCGCTCCTGGTCGGCTTCCGCCGCTACGACATCGCTTCGGGCGCACCACTGCGCGCCCAGGCCCACTGCACCGCCCACTACAGTTCACTCACCGCGCTGCTCTCCGCGCTGGAGTGTCACATGCCGGTGGGCGACGGCGAGCTCTCCGCGCGGGGCACGGTTTCCGGGCCTCTGGCATCGCCCCGCTACGATCTGGGTTTCACCGCGCGCGACCTGCCCCTGCCGGCGTTGGCAGGGCTGCTGCGCAACGCCAAGAAGGATCTGGCGGCGGACTTGAACGCAAGCGGCACTCTGGACGCGGTCTTCAGCCTGCACGCCCCATCTCCTGATGCGGCGCCGCTGTGGGCCGGCGGCGGACGCACCTCCTCCGTGCGCCTTACCTCGAGCGCGCTGGGCGCGCCCCTGGAGCTTGGTCCCATCTCCTTCGCCATCGAAAGGGGCGCCGCGCCGGCTAAGACGCAAGCCAGGCACCCGCGGAAGCGGGAAGCGGAGCCCCCGGCGCGGCCCACCCTGCTGGTGGCGCCTTTTGCCGTCTCTCTCGATGCCCCCACGCCCACCGTGGTGCGCGGACGCTTCGACGACCTCGGCTACCATGTCGCGTTCGAGGGCGACGCCGAAATCAGCCGGCTGCTGCAGGCGGCGCAGACGCTCGGCTTGCGTCCCCCTCAGGTCACCGCGCGCGGTTCGGCGCATCTCAGCCTGGAGCTCGCAGGAAGTTGGCTGGACTTCGCTCCTCCTACGGCGCTGGGCAGCGCGCAACTCCGCAATCTGGAGGCGCAGGTCCCCGGCCTGGCCGCTCCGCTCCACCTCACCGGAAACGCACTCTTATCGGACGCCACGATCGAATTGCAGAACCTGACCGCGTCGGTGCCGGAGTACCGGTTGGCGCTACGTGGCTGGGTGCGCCTCCCGCGCCACTGTGACCAGTCCGAAGGGTGCCCGGCAGAGTTCGATCTGAGCACGCCCGAGCTGGTCACCGATGAACTCAACCGCTTACTGAACCCCCAATTCCGTGCTCAGCTGTGGTACCAGCTCACCAGCTCGGACTCCGACAGCGGGTTGTGGCGCTTCCGCGCCCAGGGACATCTGGCCGCCGGGCGGGTGATGGTGAAGTCGCTGGTGGCCACGGGCGTCGAGGCGCAGGTCCGGCTGGAACCGGGGAAGCTGATCCTCACCGACGTCGCCGCCGAATTCCTGGGCGGCCACCACCTGGGGGACTGGAACGCAGACTTCACCGGCAGCGAGCCCCTGTACCTGGGCCGCGGACGTCTGGAGCGCGCTTCGCTCGAACGCCTGGGGACCTTGATGCACGACCCCTGGGGTACAGGAGCGCTGAGCGGCGACTACCAGATCACCCTCACCGGCTGGAAGGCGGAAGACCTCGCCCGCACTGCCGTTGGCTCGGCCGAGTTCGAATGGCGCAACGGAACTCTGCCCCGCCTCTCGCTCGGCGCTTCCGGACCCCTGCGTCTGCGGCGCTTCTCCGGCCGTCTCACGCTGCGCGACCGTACCCTGACCTTCTCCGGCGCCCATCTGGATGCCGTGGGTGGCCTCTACTCGCTGAGCGGCACCGCCTCCTTCGCGCGCGAGCTGGATCTCACGCTGACGGCCCAGGACTCTCGCCAGTACGCCGTCACCGGCGCGCTCCTCCGGCCCCGGGTTTCCTCCCCTCCCCGCGCCCCGCGCTGAGCCGCCGCGGCATCCCGCGATTCCGCAAGGTGTGACATCATGGAGACGCAGGAATACGAATGCTCTCCCGCGTAACGCTCATTGCGATGGCTCTGTTGTGCGCCGCTACCAGTCTGGCGCAGCAGGAGCCGTCCCCTTCGAAGCCGGCGGAACCCCGGCTGTTCGAATTGCCTGTGGCCGTGGCCCAGGCGCGAAGGGTGATTGCCTTTGAATTTCCGGCCGCGGGATTCAAGTACCACATCGCGCGCACCGGCCTGGGCAACCGCACGGACGGGGATGCGCCCGCGCGGCCCTTCAACCTGCACCTGAGCAAGGGAGACTTCATCCGCGCGCTGTACTTCGCCGAGTACCAGGGCGACGCCGTTCTGCTCATCGAGGTTTCGAATGGTGCCTATGGCGCGAGCTTCATCGTGCGAGTCGGCGGCGCCATCCCCGACATCAAATGGAAGCAGGCCATTCCTGCCGTCAACGTCGGGAAGGGGCTCATTGAGGGAGACTTCGCGTATGTCACCGCGATGCGCTTTGTCGCCAAGGTGAATCTGCGGTCGGGGAGCTATGCCTGGCGGCACGGGGACCTGGAGCACGGGGCCGCGTTCGACGCCTTCGACGCCCCGGGATCGAGCGGGAATACAGTGTTGTTTCCCGCGAGGGGACGCAGGACGGCAGTCACCGTGGACAAGCAGACCGGGCGGATCCTTTCGCCTTAGTTCTTTGCGCAGTCCGAAAGAGAATTCCAGCATTAGCGAGGAAGCTATGCCGCGTTATGAGTACCGGAACCTGAAGCCGCAGCCGGAGGCCGAGAAGCTCTTCCTCGAGTGGATCGACTGGCTGGACAAGCAGTTCGCAAACCGAGACGCGGACCACCGCAGCGTAGTCGTGCGCGACGCGCTGCACCAACTCTACCTGGGCCGGCCCTACGCCCCGCCCGCAGCGAACGACTCGCTGGCGCACCAGGCCCTCGTCCACTCCTTCGACCCGCGCAACGCCACGCTCGAGCCCGAGTCCTACGGCGACGCCGACCCGGTCCGCTACGGCGAGCGCAAGTCGCTCCTCTGGTTCTGGATGATGTATGACCGCTCGCCCGTCGGCCTGAACCACTGGCTGGGCCACCGCGTGCGGGCCATGCTCGCTCGCCACGTCTTCAAGCACATCGGTAAAAACGTGAAGATCTTCCACGGGGTCGAGGTCTCGTTCGGCTACAACCTGACGGTCGAGGACAACTGCACCATCCACAAGTACGTTCTGCTCGACGATCGCGGCGAGATCATTCTCCACGAGGGCTCGTCCGTCTCCGACTACGCCAACGTGTACTCGCACGCCCACGACCTGAACGACGGGATGATCGTCACCAACGAGAGCACGGAGATCGGCCCGCGCGCCCGCATCACCTACCACGCCACCGTGATGAGCGGAGTGAAGGTGGCCGAGCACGGCATCGTCGGCTCCATGGGCGTGGCCTCGCGCAACGTCGAGCCCTTCCACATCGTCGCCGGCATCCCGGCACGCACCGTCAAGGTGAAGACCATCGCCCCGGAGGCAGTCCGCAAGGCGGCGGAGCAGAAGCCGTAACTTGTAGAGTCCAAGACGACTACCGGTCTGCAGGATCCAAGGCAAGCCATGCCGTCAGAGCAGCTAACTTCTGGTCCTGTGCCCAGGGTCGCCCTGCGACTCGTCCGAGTTCGTCGAGACGTCTCTGCAAGACGGCTCGCTTGAGTCCAAGGAGCTGCTCGGCTCGCGTCCACAACTCGCGTTCCGCGACGCCGCGAAGCCGAATCCCGCAGGCTTTGCAACCTGCGATCAGCGCGTCGCGAAACAGCTGACCTTCCGCGGCATGGAGGAGCGGGTGGGAAGCGAGAATCGCGTCGAGTGCCTTCGGCACACGCATGGAACCGGTCAGAAGGCCGCCAGCGACTACCTTAAGCCCACCCGCGTCCAACCTCGCGACGGCTTCGCGCATTGCCTGGGTGGCGGCCCTGCAAGCTGTGGTCCGTGCCAGACGGACGATTCGGGGCGCTTTGGCCAAGCCGGCTTCCCGAGCCGCGTGATAAACGAATCTCGGTACACCCGAGCCACCCAACTCGATGCGGCAACGGTGAGCCACACGCGGGGAGGAGAGTGGGCCGGCCATCGCCACCATCACCGCCCATCCGGTATGCGCCCGGAAACCCAGAGCCACAGAGCTGGTGGCTCGTTTGCGCGCTGCGGATTCCTTTCGTCCGGTCATAAGGCGTTGGAACCCTCCCGGAAATAGCCGCTGCTCAGTGGGTTATATCGCGTCCTGCCTGCCAGCGTCTACGCGCGCGGGGATATGCCCATCTTCCAGGTCCGGAGACCCGCGCCCCTCGTGTTACCATCACCTTGCGCGCATGAATCTGCAGCACGTAGACATCTTTTTCCAAATCATCGTGTTTCTCTTCGCCATCAGCGTGCATGAATCCGCCCACGCCTGGATGGCCAACCGCTGCGGCGACCCCACCGCGCGTCTGCTGGGCCGCATTACCCTGAACCCGCTCAAGCACATCGACCCGGTGGGCACGGTGCTCCTGCCGCTGCTGGGGATCCTCACCGGGCTGCCGGTCTTCGGCTGGGCCAAGCCCACGCCGGTCAATCCGCTCAACTTCCGCAACCACGTGCGGGATGACATCCTTACCTCGGTGGTGGGCCCCATCAGCAACTTTATAATCGCCTCGGGCGCGGTCCTGATCCTCGCGGTCATCGCACTCACCTCCGCCGCGGGCGGCGAAGCGGTGCGCGCTCTGGCGGGCCGTCAGCCCGTGAATGCCGAATCTCTCCTGACTCCGATCGTGCTGCTCTTTTACCAGGCGATGTTCATCAATGTGATCCTGGGCGTCTTCAACCTGATCCCCATCCCGCCGCTGGACGGCAGCCACGTGCTCCGTCACTTCCTGCCCGAGCCCATCCGCAATGTGTACGACACCCTCGGCATTTTCGGCCTGATCGTGCTGGTGCTGTTCGGGGGAAGAGTCATCTGGGCGTTGGTGGCGCCGGTGAAGGGATTCGTTGACGCGCTGCTGATGAGGATGTGATGGCGCAGGCTCCCAAACCCGGTCGCAAACCACGCGTGCTCAGCGGCATGCGCTCCACGGGGAAACTCCACTTGGGGAACTTCGTAGGCGCGCTCGACAACTGGGTGCACCTGCAGCAGAACTACGATTGCTTCTTCTTCATCGCCGACTGGCACGCGCTGACCACCGATTACGCCGACACCTCGAAGATCAAGGAGAACTCGCTCGAGGTGATGCTCGACTGGCTCTCCGCCGGCCTCGACCCCGAGCACGCGACCATGTTCATCCAGTCGCACGTGCCGCAGCACGCCGAGTTGCACCTGCTGCTTTCCATGATTACGCCGCTGGGCTGGCTGGAGCGCGTCCCCACCTACAAGGAGCAGCGCCAGAACATCAAGGACAAGGACCTGGGCACCTACGGCTTCCTCGGCTACCCGGTCCTGCAGTCCGCCGACATCCTCATCTACCAGGCCGACTACGTCCCAGTGGGCGAGGACCAGGTGCCGCACATCGAACTGACGCGCGAGATTGCCCGCCGCTTCAAC
>DASYVL010000080.1 GCA_035937135.1 Terriglobales bacterium | reverse complement strand
GGCGCTCGATTGGTCTCCGCCACCATGGCCACGGCGAAGATGAAGAAGGCCAAGAGGCCGAGCGGAAAGAACTTGAAGATGAACCATATCTGCTGCTGCGACTGCGCCTGCACGATGCCGATCATGCTCAGCGTTCCCGTGCCCGCGGCGTTCAGGCTGGTCATGAGCACGGCGGAGACCACGGCCATTCCCATCGCGATTTCATAGGAGACCATCTGGGCGCTGGAGCGCAGCGCGCCCATCAGCGGGTAGTGGGAGTTCGACGCCCAGCCCGCCATGATGATGCCCAGCACGCTGAGTGAAGAGACGCCCAGCATGAACAGCAGCCCGATGTTCATGTCGGTGACGGCGTGGGCGGGGCCGAAGGGGATGACGGTATAGACGGTGAAGGAGGTGATGACGATGACCACCGGCGCCAGCCAGAAGACCACGCGGTCGGCCTCGGAAGGCATGATGTCTTCCTTGATGAGCAACTTGACGGCGTCGGCGATGGGCTGCAACAGTCCGTGGGGGCCTACGCGCATGGGTCCCAGGCGCACCTGCATGTGTGCCAGAATCTTGCGCTCCAGCCAGTTCATCGACATCACCGCGATGGAGACGCCGGTGAAGATCAGTAGGATATAAATCAGCGCCCAGATGGGGTCGCCGTACTCGCCCGGAGTCTTCTGGACGCTGGGGTCGAGGTAGCCGACGAAGCTGTCCCAGATGCTTTGCATCAGCGGTCCACCTCGCCCAGCACGATGTCGATGGTCCCGATGACGGCCACCACGTCCGCCACCAGCTGCCCGCGCACCATCTTATCCAGCGCCTGCAGGTTGACGAACGAGGGCGGGCGCACGCGGATGCGGTAGGGCTGGGTGGAGCCGTCGCTCACGATGAAGTAGCCCAACTCGCCCTTGGGTGACTCGATGGAGTGGTAGATCTCGCCCACCGGCGGCTTCAGCACCTTGGGGATCTTGGCCATGATAGGCCCTTCGGGCAGCGCCTTCACCGCCTGGAGGATGATGCGCAGCGACTGGTGCATCTCCGCGATGCGCACCAGGTACCGGTCGTAGGTGTCGCCGTTCTGGCCGGTGGGGATGTCGAAGTCGAAGTCCTTGTAGGCGGCATAGGGCTGGGCCTTGCGCAGGTCCCACTTCACGCCCGAGGCGCGCAGCACCGGCCCGGTCACGCCCAGGGCCTTGCAGTCGTCGGCGGAAAGGAAGCCCACGCCCTTGGTGCGCTCCAGCCAGATGCGGTTGGTGGTGAGCAGGGTCTCGTACTCGCCGAGCTTGGGCTCGACGAAGGTGCAGAACTTGGTGACGTCGTCCTCGAAGCCGTCGTAAGTCTCATAGAGGCAACCGCCGATGCGGAAGGCATGCGTGGTCAGCCGCGCCCCGCAGTACTTCTCGAAGATCTTCAGGATCTCTTCGCGGTCGCGGAAGGTGTAGAAGAGCGGGGTGATGGCGCCGATGTCGAGGGCGTGCGTCCCCAGCCAGAGCATGTGGCTGGCCATGCGGTTGAGCTCTGTGAGGATGACGCGGATGTAGTTGGCGCGCGGCGGCGCCTCTACGTTCATCAGCTTTTCGACGGCCTCGCAGTAGCCCAGACCGTTCGAGACCGCGGCGACATAGTCCATGCGATCCACGTAGGGATTGAACATGGCGTAGGTGCGGTGCTCGGCGATCTTCTCCACCCCGCGGTGCAGGTAGCCGATGACGCACTCCGTGCCCAGTACTTTCTCGCCGTCCAGCTTCAGGATCACGCGCAGCACGCCGTGGGTGGAGGGATGCTGCGGACCCATGTTGAGGATGAGTTCGTTGGAATCGAGATAAGTCTTCTCCGAGGGCGCCTGCTCCAGGTGCTCCACCGCCAGCGGATTCTGTTCGCTCTTCTCGCCCGGCATTACTGGCCGCTCTCGATCCCCAGGTTGATCTTCACCCACTCCTGGTCCTGCTGGGTGATGCCGTAGTCCTTGCGCAGCGGATGGCCCTTCCACTCGTCCGGCAGCAGGATGCGCCGCAGGTCGGGATGGCCCTCAAACTTGATGCCGAACATGTCATAGCACTCGCGCTCCAGCCAGTTGGCTCCCTCCCACAGGGGGACAGCGCTGGGCGCGGTCTCGCCCTCGGCGATGCGCGTCTTCACCCGCATGCGCTCGTTGCGAGCGAAGGAGTAGAGGATCCATAGGACGTCGAACTGCTTCTCTCGCTGCGGATAGTGGACCGCGGTGACGTCCACGTTGTAGTCGAACTGTTCCTCATCGCGCAGGGCCTGCAGGACGTTGAAGACGACGGAGCGGTCGGCGATGAGGTAGTTCTGCCCCAGGTAGGTGCTGGCCTCTGCAATGCCGGAGCCGAAGCGGCCCTTGAGGCGCGTGACCATCTCCGACTCCCAGGGCATGGGCACCGGACCCGCCGGCTTGGGAGGAGGAGCTGCCGGCTTGGGCGCGGCGGCCGCCGGCGCCGGCGCCGCCTCGGGCTCCGGCTTGGTGACAGAAGCCGTGGCCTCGGGCGCGGCCGTGGCAGGGCTTGGCTCAGGAGTCTTTTTAGGTTCGTCTGCCATTCTCTTGGGAACTCGGGTGATCCAGGTACGGCGACTGCGCTACACCCACTCCAATGCGCCTTTCTTCCAAATCCATATGTAGCCAACAATCAAAATGCCGAGGAAGATCATCATTTCCGCGAATCCGAACATACCGAGCAGCTTGAACTGCACCGCCCAGGGAAACAGGAAGATGGTTTCCACGTCGAACACCACGAACAGGATGGCGATGATGTAGAAGCGGACGGTGTAGCGCCCGCGGGAGTCGCCCACCGGGTCCACGCCGCACTCGTAGGGCATGAGCTTGGCCTTGCTGGGGTACTCCGGCCGGACGGCCTTGGCAATCAGCAGCGTGACCACCGGGATGGCCAGGGTCACGGCGACGAAAAGGAAGATGGGAACGTAGTTCCGGGGCATCAATCCTCGCAGGAAGGTTCATACTACCGCCCGACGCGCCCGGGGCGCAATTTGAATCTGTCCAGTTGCTATAATCACGCCCTTGCCCGCGGGCCGGCTGCCCCCTAACGAGAAACTGTGGCTCTCGACGAGAAAATCTACCAACTGCGGCGCGACAAGCTGAAGCAGATCGAAGCGCTCGGCCAGCAGAGCTATCCCCACAAGTTCCAGGCCTCCAAGCGCATCCAGGAGGTCCTGGCCGCCTATTCCAAGAAGACCGGGGAGGAGTTGGAGAAGCAGAAGGTCGAGCTGCGGATGGCCGGCCGCATCCTGGCCATCCGGCTGATGGGCAAGGCGGGCTTTGCCCACCTACAACAGGACGGCGCGCGCCTGCAGATCTATGTCAAGACCGACGCCGTGGGCGAGAAGGGATTCGAACTCTACCGGCTGCTCGACCTGGGCGACTACATCGGCGCCAAGGGGTACCTGTTCCGCACCCGGACGGGGGAACTCACGGTGCACGTGGAAGAGTTGACCTTCCTGGCCAAAGACCTGCTGCCGCTG
>DASYVL010000079.1 GCA_035937135.1 Terriglobales bacterium | reverse complement strand
CGGCTTGATCAACCTGTTCGAGGTCTTCGATGACCAGGCTCAGGCCGTCGAGTCGTTCGGCTAGGCGCCCGGCCAGCCCCAGGACCCGCAAGCGCTCTCTCAGAAAAACTCCTGCAGACCGCCCACGGACCGCCCGCGCCTGGAATTCGTGGATTTGGAGGTCGGCCGCGGCCTGGGTGTGCCCCTCACCGACGCTCAGCGCGAAACCGCGCAGGCTGCTTATTTCTCCACCCCGGTTGGACGCTTGCATCTGTTTCCCGGCGCCCTCGAGCTGCTGCGCTACCTCAAGCGGCGCGGCGTGCTCAACTTCATCGTCAGCTTTGGCGACCCCCAGACCCAACGCGCCAAGCTGGCCGCCTTGGGCCTGGATCGCGAGCCCGCTGTCGAAAATGTTTTCTACGCTGATTGCGCCCAGGTCCTCACCAAAGAGGACGTGTTCCGCTCCATCCTGCGCGCCGTGGAGTCTGACCCAGCCCAGGTGCTGGTGGTGGGCGACCGCCCAGCCAGCGAGATCCGGGCAGGGAAGGGGCTGGGGATGCCCAGCGTGCGCCTGCGCCACGGGGAGTTCTCCGGGCAGGAGCCGGAGAGCGAAGCCGAGCGCGCCGACTTCGAGATCCGGAAAATCGCCGCCCTGCGGAAGTTGCCCTTTCACTTCGGCTCTCCGCGCTAGCCTGCGCCGCTACGGTATACTCGGGCTTTCCCATGCCGGAAATCGCCCCCAAAACGTTTTATCTCGAGACCTTCGGCTGCCAGATGAACGTGCACGACTCCGAGAAGGTCATCGGCACGCTGGTGGCCCAAGGCTACCGTCGGGTGCTCACGGAAGAGGAAGCCGGCCTGGTGCTCTACAACACCTGCTCCATCCGCGACAAAGCCGAGCAGAAGGTCTTCCACCGCCTGGCTGACTTCCGCAAGCTCGCGGCGCAGGGCAAGAAGTTCGGCGTCTTGGGCTGCGTGGCCCAGCAGGAGGGCGAAAAGATATTCGAACGCGCCCCGCACGTTTCTCTGGTGGCGGGCTCCGCCTCCTACCGCAACCTGCCGCAGATGCTGGTACAGCTCGAGGCAGGGAACGACCGCGTGACCGGACTCGACGACCGCCAGACGGATGAGACCTTCGAGACCGAGTTCACCCAGCGCACCAATCCCTACCGCGCTTACATCACCATCATCGAAGGCTGCGACAAGTTCTGCGCTTACTGCGTCGTCCCTTACACCCGCGGCAAGGAGCGCAGCCGGAAGTCCGACTCGGTCCTGGCAGAAGCGCGCCGCATCGCCGAGGGCGGCTACACCGAGATCCAACTGCTGGGCCAGAACGTCAGCTCCTACCGCGACCCGGCAGGGAAGCAGTCGTTCGCGGAGCTGCTGGCTGCGGTGGGCGAGGTTCCGGGCATCCGCCGCGTCCGCTTCACCACCTCGCACCCCCGCGACTTCACCCCAGACATCGTCGCCGTCCTGGACGCCGTGCCCACCCTCTGCGACCACGTCCACCTGCCAGTGCAGAGCGGCTCTTCGCGGATCCTCAAGGCCATGCTGCGCGAGTACACACGGGAGCAGTACCTGGAGCGCATCAGCTGGTTGAAGGCCTCCCGCCGCCAGCCCAGCCTCACCACCGACGTCATCGTTGGATTTCCGGGAGAGACCGAGGCCGACTTTGAAGAGACCCTGAGCCTGCTGGACCAGGTGGGCTACGACGGCGTCTTCACCTTCAAGTACTCGCCCCGGCCCAACACCCCGGCGCTGGCTATGCCGGACAGCATCCCGGAGCAGGAGAAGGCCCGCCGCCTGGCCGTCCTCATGGAGCACCAGCGGGGCATCCAGGTGAAGAACTACCGGCGGCACGTCGGCCAGACCCTTCAAGTAATGGTTGAGGGTAGGAGGGAGGCCCGTGGGCAGTGGATCGGCCGCTCTTCGCAGAACAAGACGGTGAACTTCACCGGGGGGGAGGGCACGGACTTGAAGCCCGGGGAGTACCGGAACGTGTACGTCACCCAGAGCTTTCCCAACAGCCTGGCAGGGGAAATGGTAGTCTAGCCGGACGAGGAGGGCACGATGGAAGTCGAAATGAAAATCCGCGGGCTGATGATGGACCCGGTCACCAACATGCCCATCGTGATCCTCAAAGACGTTTCCGGTGACGCCGTGCTGCCCATCTGGGTCGGCATCTACGAGGCCAACGCCATCGCGCTCGAGATCGAGAAGGTCACCACCCCCCGGCCCATGACCCACGACCTCATCAAGAACCTGCTGGTGGGGCTGGATACTCAGGTGCACAAAGTCGTGGTGAGCGACTTGCGCGAGGACACCTTCTTCGCCGTCATCTGGCTGGAGCGCGAAGGCCGCGTCATCAGCGTGGACTCCCGCCCCTCGGACGCCCTCGCCCTGGCCCTGCGCCTCGATTGCCCCATCTTCGTCGAGGATACGGTGCTCAAGTCCTCCAAGCTTGCCAGCTCCGTGACTGACAAGGTGTCGAGCGAAGAGCTGCGCAAGTGGCTGGAGAACCTGAACGACGAGGACCTGGGCCGATACAAGATGTGACCGCGCTTTGCGGGCGTGAGGCCGCCGTGGCAGCCGGGAGCCCGCAGCGGTCATCCTGAGCAGGGCCGCTGCGGCGGCCGAGTCGAAGGATCTCTCCGACAAGAACTGACCTCCCATGCCACATCCAGAGGAACAACTTGTCCGCCTAGCCCAGGCCGGCTTCGAGTTCCAGACCTTCGAGCGCTTTCCTAGGTCGCTGGGCATTCTGAAGGGCGACTGCATCGCCCTGGTCGAGCCCACCCCGGAGGGGCTGAAGATGATTGGCACCCCCGGCTGGCGGATGGGGGAGGTCATGGGAGTCCTGGTCACGAAGGGCGCCCGGCAGGTATTCCAGGCCAAGGGCGAGACCCTGGAGGCTACTCCGGAGAGGGTAGAGGAGCTGGGGCGCTTCCGGGCAGAACTGGCCTCATTTCTATAGCTCTATAGCTCAGCGCGCAGGGCGATGCCGCGACCACAGGCAGATTATATAGTTAACATAATATCTGTTATCGGACGTTGGGTCACGGCTTCACCGCCCTTTCGCGCGCCATCTTACCCCGGCGCCCGGGCTTGTCAAGGGCTTTCTTGGTTCGCGGCTTGTCCCACCATGCCGACTTGCACTTCGGGCAAATCTCGGGGCGCTCCTCTTTGCGGGGATGCCACGAGTGGCCGCAGCGCAAGCAGTTATGGGTCGGGAGTCGGTTGCCGTTCATCACGAGATACACGGTACACCTACGGGTAAACCCGTGTCAAGCACTATATTTACCGTGTTTTCGTGAACTTACGGGCTGTGCAAAAGGCGGGATAGTTCGGAGAGCCAGTCCAGTTCTCCGACGAGCAGGCCGTCCAGCTGCTCGGGGTGGAGCGGCCGCAGGGCGCGGACGCGGGCGAGCTCATCGGTGCAGCGGGAAATTGCGGCCAGTCTTACGGATTGAGCGTCCGGCGCCATTCGAGGAACATCCATCCACAGGCCTTCACCAGCAAGACGCGGCGCGGAGTTTTCAGGTGCTCGGTGAGTTTATAGATCGCCTCAGCCACCGAGTGGTGGCGAGAGATCCCAAGGCTTTCACAGAACGCCAGCAGGTGGTTGCCCCGCTCCGCCCCGTCCGTGGTGTAGCCCTTGCTCTTGGCGAAGCCGTTCAGCGATTCCTCTACCTCCTGGGCGAAGGCGCGGAAGCTGGTGTCGCGTTGCGGTGCGATGTCCTCGGCGCACGGCACGCCGGAATGAGTGCCTTGCTCTTGCATGATTCCTCCGGGTCGTCGTCCTCGGTCAGCTCAAAAAGCCAAGTGCCTTGCCGATTGGAAGTGCTGCAGGTCATGGCCTAACCTCCCGCGCCCACAGAAGAATTGTGCCCGCCATGAAGCAGAGGGACCCTAGCAGGAACAGGACGTATGGCAGGTGCCTCACTTCACCGCCCTCTTCCACGCCGCCAGGGTCTTGAAGGGGGAAAATTCGTGCGCCTTATGGTCAAGCAGGACGCAGGGATAGTGCGGCTGGGTGAAGATGCTGAAGTAGCGGTTGGCGTACATGGAGTCTACGTTCAGCGACCCCGCCACCAAGCTCAGGCGCTCCTTCGGGCCGTCGTAGTAGTGCAGGAAGGCGGGCGTGTGGACATCCCCCATAACCGCGATCTCCCGGTCCACGCCCTGAAACCTCATGTACCTCTGCCCCGCGTGGCAGGGGTTCATGTAGCTATAGCCGCGGAACTTGTGCGATGCGGCCAGGAGGTAGGTCTGCGTCCC
>DASYVL010000078.1 GCA_035937135.1 Terriglobales bacterium | reverse complement strand
GTACATGAAGGCGGCCAAGGAGTTCGGCATCGAGGGCGTCACCAGCCCCAAGGTGAACTGGGCGGCGGTGCAGCAGCGCAAGAACAAGATCGTCACCAAGCACACCAAGGGCCTGGATTTCCTGATGCGCAAGAACAAGGTCACCACCGTGCAGGGCTACGGGCGGCTGACCGGCCCGGCCAAGGACGGCGTGCTGACGGTGGAGGTCTATACCGAGGGCGGCGGCGGCGCGGCGGGCGAGAACACCTTCGTCAAGGCCAAGAACGTGATTGTGGCTACGGGCTCGGAAGCCAAGATGCTCCCCGGTCTGGAAGCCGACTCGCGCGTGCTGACCAACATCGAGATTCTCAGCCTGAGCGCCATCCCCAAGTCGCTGGTGGTGGTGGGCGCGGGTGCGGTGGGCGTGGAGTTTGCCTCCATCTACCGCTCCTTCGACGCCGAGGTCACTGTGCTCGAGGCGCTGCCGCGGATGGTGCCGCTCGAGGACGAGGACATCTCCAAGGAGCTGCTGCGCGCCTTCACCAAGAAGGGCATCCAGTGCCACGTGAGCACTAAGGTGGAGAAGGTGGAGAAGACCAAGACCGGGGTCGCGGTGACGTTCACTCCCGCGGACGGCAAGCCGCAGAAGATCGAGGCGGAAAAGATTCTGATCGCGGTGGGACGCGCGCCGCGCACGGACAACATCGGACTGGAAAAGACGAAGATCAAGCCGGAGCGCGGCTTTATCAAGACCAACGAGTGGATGCAGACGGGCGAGCCCGGCGTTTACGCCGTCGGCGACATCGTGCTGGGCATGCCGCAACTGGCGCACGTGGGCTCGATGCAGGGGATCGTGGCGGTGGCGAAGATCGCGGGCAAGCCGGCCAAGCCGCTGAACCCATTGCACATCCCCAACTGCACCTACTGCGAGCCGCAGATCGGGAGCGTGGGCCTGAGCGAAGCGAAGGCCAAGGAGGCGGGGCGCAAGGTCAACATCGGCAAGTTTCCCTTCGCCGCCAACTCCAAGGCAAGCATCTTGGGCGCGCATGAGGGCTTCATCAAGGTGGTGTCGGACGCGCAGTACGGCGAGATCCTGGGGGTGCACATCATCGGGCCGTCGGCGACCGAGCTGATCTCGGAGGCGGTGGCCGCTATCGAGCTGGAAGCCACGGCCGAGGACCTGATGTTCACCATTCACGCGCATCCCACGCTGGCTGAGGCCATGCTCGATGCCATGAACAGCGTGTATGGAGTGGCCATCAACGCGTGATCTCCGTTCTCCAACTCGCCCGCATCGATTACGCCACGGCACTCGAGCTGCAGCGCTCGCTGGTGGAGTTGCGCAAGCGCGGCGAGATTGGCGACGTGCTGCTGCTGCTGGAGCACACACCGGTCATCACGCTGGGGCGCAACGCTAAGACGGAGAATGTGCTGGCTTCGCGCGAGCAGTTGGCCGCGCGCGGCGTGGAAGTGTTCGAGTGCGACCGCGGCGGCGACGTCACCTACCACGGCCCGGGGCAGCTCGTGGGATATCCCATCTTCGACCTGCGTGGGTTCGCGACACCCGAAGGTCCGCGAAAAACGCTCGGGGCGGTGGAGTTCGTGCGCCGGCTGGAGGAGGTGCTCATCCGCACCTGCGCGGATTTCGGCATTGCCGCGCGGCGCGTTTCGGGACGGACGGGCGTTTGGACCGAGCAGAGCGACGCCAAGGTCGCCGCCATCGGCGTGCACATCTCCCGCGGCGTCACCTCGCACGGCTTCGCGCTGAACGTCAGTACGGACCTCGACGCTTTCCAACTCATTGTCCCCTGCGGCATTGCTGACAAGGCGGTCACTTCACTGGGGCGTGAGCTGGGCGAAGCCCCCACCCTGGAAAAGGTAGCGGAGTCCGCCGCGCGCAACTTCGGCGCCGTCTTTCAAAGCCAGGTCCTGTGGGTGGAAAACCTGGAGGCGCTGCTGGGCCGGCGCATCGGCGTTCCCATGAAGCCTCCGACCGAGCTGCGGAAGATGCACGGCGAGGAGGAAACCTGGGCCTAGGAGTACACGACGTCCATGGAATTCCAGCTCGCCGACGCGCTTACGATCCTGGGCCGCACGCCGGCGGCGCTCGACGCCCTGCTGCGCGGGCTGCCGGAGCCCTGGCAGCACGCCAACGAAGGCCCGGAGACCTGGAGCCCGTTCGACGTGGTCGGCCACCTGATCCACGGCGAGCGCACCGACTGGGTGCCGCGCCTGCGCCTGATCCTGGAGCACGGAGACGCGCTCCCCTTCGAGCCCTTCGACCGTTTCGCCATGTTCGAGGAGAGCCGGGGTAAGACAATCGCCGAGCTGCTGGAAACCTTCGCCACGCTGCGGGCGCAGAACCTGGAGACGGTGCACGCGCTGCAACTCGAGCCCGCGGACCTCGCGCGCCGCGGGACGCATCCCGCGCTGGGCCAGGTGACGCTGGGGCAACTGCTGGCCACCTGGGTAACGCACGACATGACGCACATGGCGCAGATCAGCCGCGTGATCGCCAAGCAGTTCACGGACGAAGTGGGACCGTGGCGCCAGTACATCGGAGTGCTCAACCGCTAGCCTGAGATGAAGGGTCCCAACCACAAGCCGAAGAGCAACCCGCCGGGCAAGGCAAACCCCGGCGCGCCCGCGCCAACGAAAAATGCCCACGGCATCCTCGACTATCGCCTGGAGCGCCCCAACTTCCGCGTGGTCGAGGTGGCAAAGGACGGCGAGGTGCGCTACGAGGTCCGAGGAGACCTGAGTGCGCCCGCGCCGCCACTGCGCGAGTCGAAGTATCTGAAGAAAGAGCAGTGCATCGAGATCTACCGCTGGATGCTGCTCAACCGCCGCATGGAGGCGGCGCTCGAGAATCTTTACAAGCAGGGGAAGGTGGTGGGCGGGGTGTACTTCGGGCTGGGGCAGGAGGGCTGCTCGTGTGCTTCGGCCTACGCGCTCCAGAAGGACGACTGGCTGGCGCCCATGATCCGCAATCAGGGCTCGATGCTGGTGCGCGGCTTTCCGGCGCGCGACATCATGATGCAGTATATGGCCAAGGCGGGCTCACCCACCAAGGGTCGCGACGCGTCTTCGCACTTCGGCGACCACGAGAAGCGCAATGTGGTGGCGCCCATCTCGATGCTCGGCGACCTCATCCCCGTTATGGCGGGCGTGGCGCTGGGCGCGCGCCTGCAGGGCCGCAACATCGCCGTCATGACCTACATCGGCGACGGCGGGCAGTCCACCGGCGTCTTCCACGAAGGGCTGAACTTCGCCGCGGTGCAGAAGTTGGGATTGATCCTGATCGTCGAGAACAATCTGTGGGCTTACTCCACACCCACTGAGCTGCAATTCGCGATCAAGGACCTGGCCGACCGCGCCGTGGCCTATGGCATCCCGGGCGTGATCGTGGACGGCACCGACCCCTGCCAGGTGTACGACGTCTGCCACGAGGCCGCGGAGCGCGCCCGGCGCGGCGAGGGCTCGACGCTCATCGAGGCCAAGATGATGCGCATGAAGGGCCACGCCATCCACGACGCCGCCGGGTACGTCCCCAAAGAGCTGTTTGAGTACTGGCGCAAGCGCGACCCCATCGCGCGCTTTGAGAAGTTCTTGCTGGGGAAGAAGTGGCTGACGGCGGAGGAGAACAAGAAGCTGATCGCGGAGGTGGAGAAGCAGCTCGAAGAGGACCGCAACTTCGCCGAGGCCTCACCCATGCCCAAGCCGGAGGCGGCTGAGGGCGGCGTGTACTGCGAGGCGGGCTGCCACGCCATCAAGCCGAAGTACGGAGGAGTGAAGGTTGCGGCGGGGAAGAAAGAGGCAGCAAAGCCAAAGGAGACGGAGGCGGCGCTGCACTTTAAATAGCCGCCTAAGACAATATGGCACCGGTCACCTATCTCGAAGCCATCCGCCAGGGAATCTGGGAGGAGATGGAGCGCTCGCCCGAGGTCTTCTGCATCGGGGAGGACATCGGCATCTACGGCGGGGCGTTCAAGGTGACCGACGGATTCATCCAACGCTTCGGGCCGGAGCGAGTGATCGACACCCCCATCGCCGAGTCGGCCATCGTGGGCGCCGCCTTCGGCGCGGCGCTCACCGGACTGCGCCCGGTGGTCGAGTTCCAGTTCATCGACTTCATCGGCTGCGCCTTCAACCAGATCACCAACATGCTGGCCAAGTCGCACTACCGCTGGGGCGCGCCTGCGCCGGTGGTGCTGCGCGGGCCCTCGGGCGGCGGCGTCCACGGCGGGCCCTTCCACTCGCAGAACCCGGAGATGTACTTCGTGCACACGCCCGGGCTGAAAGTCGTCTGCCCGGCGACGCCCTACGACGCCAAGGGACTCATCAAGTCGGCCATCCGCGACAACAATCCCGTGCTCTTCTTCGAGCACAAGTTCTTGTACCGCAGGATCAAAGAAGAGCTGCCGGCGGGAAAAGACGCCGACTACGTGGTGCCCATCGGCAAGGCGCGGGTGGCGCGCCAGGTGAAGGACGGCGGCCACCTGAGCATCATCACCTACGCGGCCATGGTGCACACGGCGCTGGAGGCGGCGGAGACGCTGGCCAAGGAAGGGATCGAGGTCGAAGTCGTGGACCTGCGGACGCTGCTGCCGCTCGACC
>DASYVL010000077.1 GCA_035937135.1 Terriglobales bacterium | reverse complement strand
AAGACGCGGCCCTTCTCTGCGGATTGGGCTTTGGCGCTCAAGGAAACAGAAGTTTAGCAGTAGGGCCCGCAGACGGCGCGAGCGATTGAGCCATCGGGTCATTGAGTCATTGGTGGATCTTGTGTGGCAAATCGCCCGATGACTCAATGACTCAATCGATCAACATACAGTCCCCATACGAATAGAACCGATACCGCGCCTCCACTGCGTGCCGATACGCGGCCAGCAGCGGCTCGCGCCCGGCGAAGGCCGCAACCAGCATCAGCAGTGTGGACTGCGGCAGGTGGAAGTTCGTGAGCAGCGCGCCCACCACGCGGAAGTCAAAGCCGGGATAAATGAAGAGGTCCGCTTCCTTGCCGCCTGACTGGATGCGGCCGTCAGGATTCTGGCGCGCGGCGTGCTCGAGCGTGCGGATGGTGGTCGTCCCCACAGCAACGACGCGGCGGCCGGCGGCAAGGGCGCGATTGAGCTGCTCCGCCGCCTGCGCGGAGATGCTGTAGGGCTCGCTGTGCATCTTGTGGTCCTCGACGCGCTCGGCGTGCACAGGCTGAAACGTGCCCAGGCCGACGTGCAGCGTGACCTCCGCTGTCTCGATGCCGCGTGCGTGCAGGCGATCAAGAATCTCCGGCGTGAAGTGCAGCCCGGCGGTAGGAGCAGCGACTGCGCCCCGCTCGCGGGCGTACACCGTCTGATAGCGCTCGCGGTCGCCGGGAGCGTCCGGCCGCGCGATGTAGGGCGGCAGCGGGACGTGCCCCAGGCGCTCGACGACTGCGAAGAAGTCGGGCGAGGGCGCGAAGCGCAGCGTGCGCTCTCCGAAGTCTCCGCGGGCAATGACTTCGGCTTCGAGTTCGTCCCCCTCGCCGAAGTAGAGGCGCTCGCCCACGCCGATCTTGCGCCCCGGACGCACCAGCGCCTGCCATTCGTGCTCTCCTGTCTGCCGGGTCAGCAGAACCTCGACCTGTCCCTTCAGAAATTCCCGGGCGGCGGGATTGCGCGGGCTCACGGGCTGGGCGCGGACGCCGGAGCGGTGTCCGTAGAGCCGCGCCGGGAAGACGCGGGTGTTGTTCATCACCAGTAGATCGTTCGGGCGCAGCAGTTCGGGAAACTCGCGGAAACCGTGGTCCTGCCACGCCCCCGAAGCGCGCTCCAGATGCAGCAGGCGCGAGGCGGCGCGGTCCGCAAGCGCCTCCTGCGCAATCAGTTCCTGGGGAAGCTCGTAGCCGAAGTCGGAAACCAGCACGTGCGGATTATAGGAGGCTGCCGAAACAAATTGCCTGGGGCGGAGGGGCTACGGTAGCATGACGGTCTCCTCTATCCATGAAAAGCGAACGCCAGCACCGCGCCGAGATCGCCCGCTTCGGGAAGATGATCCACGAGCTGGGCTACGTGGCGGCCACGGACGGCAACCTCTCCGTCCGCCTGGGCCCGAACCGCATCCTGGCTACGCCCACCTCCATGAGCAAAGGAGCGATGCAGGCGAAGGACATGGTGGTGGTGGACATGGCCGGGCGCAAGGTCTCCGGGCGGCGCAACGTCTCCAGCGAGATCGGGATGCACCTCTTGATCTACAAGCTGCGGCCGGACGTGAAGGCAGTGGTGCACGCACACCCGCCGACGGCCACGGGCTTTGCCGCCGCGGGCATGGCGCTCGACCAGGCACTGTGCTCGGAGGTGGTCATCACTCTGGGCTCGATCCCGTTGGCGCGCTACGGCACGCCCGGCACCAGCGAACTTTCGGAGGCGCTCGAGCCGCTGATCCCGCGCCACGACGCCATCCTCATGGCCAACCACGGCGTGGTCACCTACGGCGAAGACCTGCTGCACGCCTACATGAACATGGAGACGGTGGAACACTTCGCGCGCATCGCGCTAGTGGTGCACCAGCTCGGACGCCAGCAGCTTCTCAGCGGCGAGGACGTCAGCAAGCTCATGGCCGCGCGCGAGAAGTACGAGGCCACGCGCAATTCGGCTCTCGCCACCAAGTCCGGCAACGGCGGAAACGGCGCCCCCGAGCGTCGCGCGCGCGGCGTGCGCCGCCAGGCCTAGTCTCCTCCCACGCGGAAGCGCAGACCGGCGCGGAAGTTCACCCGCAGCGCCGGATATCCCGCAGCCTCCTCGTAGCGCTTATCGAGCGCATTCCCTAGATTGGCGTAGGCGGTGACGTAGCGATTGATTGCGTACCAGCCGCCGAGGTCCAAGCGCGCGTATCCGGCGGCGTGGTTCACGCCCAAGCCGAGGAAGTCGGAGTCGGTGCGCCGCCCGACGAAGCTCGCGCCCAGGCTCCCGCCCCAGCGTTTCCCGGTGTAGGTACCGAGGATGGAGCCGGAATGCCGAGGCCGCCGGAGCAGCGGCGAGCCCGCGGCCAGCAGCGGATCGAAAGCCAGCGGCGCTTGGAGGATTTGCGTCGAGGTGTAGATGTAGGCAGCGTCGAGAGTGACGCCTGTGCGCGGACGCCCGTGGAACTCGAGCTCCGCGCCGTGAGCGAAGGCGCGGTTCAGGTTCACGTACTGACTCTCGAAGGTCAGCGGGTTGAAGCTGAAGGCGATCTGGTTGCGGAAGAGGTTGTCGTACCAGGTAGCGGAGAGCGAGTAGCGCCCGCGGTCGAACTCCTGCTGCACACCGGCCTCGAGCGAGCGGCTCTCTTCCGGCTTCAAGTTGGGATTGGGGATGAGGTTGAAGGCGCCGACGCCGAAGGACTCCTCCAGGCGCGGCTCCTTGATGCCCTGGCCGTAGGCGAAGCGCAGCCGGGTACCGGAGAAAATCTCGCCGCCGCGCAGCGCCAGCAGCGACGCGGCAACGCGGGGCACGGCCTTGTCGCCGAAGTTCTCGTTGTGGACAAAGCGCAGCCCGGCGATCAGGGAGACGCGCGAGAAGGTGAACACCTGCTGCCCGTATACCGCGTGGTTGCGGCGCAGGCCGTGCGTCGCGCCGGCGAAGCCGGAGAAGTCCTGGGTGACGAACCCGTTCTCCACTTCCAGTTGATAACCGAACGTCGTGCGCGACCAGCGGCGCGAGGAGTACTCGCCCTGGTAGTCCAGCCCGGCGCGGTTCATGGTGAAAAGATCGGAGAAGGGACAATCGAGGAACAGCGGCGGGCCGCAGCCGCGGTCGGCCACCAGGTCCACGTTCGAGCGCGAATGGTGGTACTCGAAGCCGGTGAAGCGATGCTGCCAGCGCCCGGGAGCGGCGATGGAAAGCTCGGCGCTGGCCAGGAAGTTGTTCTGGCGGGCGCGCTGGTCCTGGTCCGGCGCGAGCAGTGGCTGGCCGTTGAAGTCCCAGAACGATTGCACCCCGCTGCGGTTGTTCGAATGCCGTGCGCGCAGGCGGAAGAAGACTTTGCGCGAAACGAACGCGCCCAGGTTCCCGCCCTGCGAGGAGTTCGAGTACTCGTCGTTCACTCCCTGGCCACGAGTCCAGAACTGCGAGGCGAAGAGGTTGTAGTCGAAGCGGCCGCGCGCGCCGGCGAGCGAAGCGTAACCGTTGGCGGTCGTGAAATTGCCGCCGTCCGCGCCAAAGCGCAGCTCCGGCGTCCGAGTGCGCCCGCTCGCGCTCCAGAGCTGGACCACGCTGGTCATGGCGTCCGAGCCGTAGAGGGTGCTCTCGGCGCCGCGGACGAATTCCAAGCGGTCCACCTGGTCGAGCGATACCACTCCGAAGTCGAAAGTCCCGCCCGGCTCGTCGATGGGAACGCCATCCACAATGACCTTGTTGTAGCGCGACTCGCCGCCGCGCACGAAGAGCGAACTCAGCCCGCCGCGGCGTCCGGCGGTGTTGACCACCGCACCGGGCAGGAACCGCAGCGCGTCCGAGGCAGCGTAAGGCTGCATGGCTTCCAGACGCGTGCTGTCGAGCAGCGTGACCGCGGCGCCGGTTTCGGCCGCGGGCAGCGGCGTGCCGGCAGCGGTCACCACCACGGTCTCCGGTTTGCCGGCGACGACCAGCTTGATGGCGAGGGAGCTCGCCCCCGGAAGCATGACGGCAACAGTCTGCGCCGCGAAGCCCGGCGCCAGGACCTCGACGCGGTAAGCGCCGTCGGCAATGTCGCGGAATATGGCACTGCCGTCGGCGGTGGTGGACTGAATGGCGACGGCAATAGCGCCGGCGGCGGTGTTCCCCGCGCGATAGAGCGCCACGCGCGCGCCGGGGACGGAGGCGGCGTGAGGATCAGTGACGTTGACTTTGAGTTCGGCCGCGTGAGCGGCGGCCAGAAGGGCAAAACAAGCAAGAACGAAGCGCAGAGACCGCATGGTTCCTCCTTTGCACGCGAAAGGGATTCAAACAGAGCGATCGCGCCGGTCTCCTGGCTCAGCGAGTTGGAAACTTTCGTTCCCTACTACGAGGCCGGACTTCCCATCCCGCTGGGCGGGACAGTGTCCGTGCCTCCGGACTCGCTTACAGTTGCGCGGCAGCGCGGGATTCTCACCCGCTTCCCAGTCCTCATCGCCTGACGAGGACGCGCGAACGCAGAATGGAAAAGATCAGCCGGGCCGATACCCGGTCAGCAGACTGTAACCGCGGGCGGGCCGAGTGTCAACGGATATGCGGCAGATTTTCCTCAGCGAACTTCCGGACGCGGTCGAGAGTGGCCTGAAGTTCGGCGTGGTAGCGGTCGAGCGCGGCGGCGTCGGCGTCCGCGGGCACGCGGATCAGCTTTCCGATGCGCAACAAGGCGCGCGAGAACGGCTTAGGGATCATGAAGGCGTCCCACGAGGGCAGCACCCAGGGGTCTTCGAGCGCGACGTGGAAGCCGCAGAGCGGGACGCCGGTGTTGCGGGCCAGCAGCACCGGGCCGGGCTTGGCGACGTAGCGCGGGCCGCGCGGGCCATCGATGGTGAAGGTCACCATGCGCCCGTGCTCGATGTGGTTGTGCATCTCGAGCAGCGCGCGCGCCCCGCCGCGGGAGCTCGAACCCCGCACCGCGCGGTAGCCCAGGTGCTCGATGGTGCGGGCGATGTACTCGCCGTCGAAGCTGCGGCTGGTCATCACCGCGATGTCGCGCCCGCGGTACCACCAAGTCGCGGGAATCACGCACTGGTGCCAGAAGCAGGAGACTCCGGGGGCGAAGTAGCCGTACTCCGGGCCGCCCTCCTCGATGGAGACGCTGTAGCGCAGCGTGGGCGCGATGGCGCGGATGAGCAGCATCCCCGCCCAGGTGGCGAGCGTCAGAACGATGCGCTGCCACAGGGTAAAGGGAGCGCGCTCTTCGGATTTTTCTGGGGCGAGCGCGGCGGAGGCCTGAGTCACAGGTCTATTTCACCACATTGCACAGCCGAGGACCCTTCGACTTCGTTCAGGGCAGGCTCTGTGCCACACAGTCCTTGCCGCTCCTCGCACAGCCGGGGGCGGCTGTGCCACGCGTTTTCCTACGCGTACTTCATCCACTTGACGATCTCGGGAAGAGTGGGACGCTTGCCGTACATCAGGATGCCGACGCGGTAGATGCGCGCGCACAGCACCATGGCGCCGTAGATGGTGGCCACGAGCAACGCGATCGAAAGGGCGATCTGCCACGCCGGAGGTTGTTGCGCCACGATGCGCATGTACATGAGCACCGGCGCGCAGAAAGGGATGAGCGAGAGCACCACCGACAGGGTGGAGGAGGGCGAACTGAAGACGGGCATCATGAGGACCATCGAGGCCATCAAAGGCAGGACGATGAAGAACTGCCACTGCTGTGCTTCCTCCTGGGAGTTCACGGCGGCGCCCAGCGCGGCGGAGAGGGCGCTGTAGAGCAGGTAGCCCAGAAGATAGAAAATGGGAAAGAAAATGATCATGGCTGGAGTGAAGTGCATTCCCTCCGCCATCTTGCCCACGGCCAACAGCGCGCTCCCGCCGAACAGCGCGGTCATCAGGCCCCAGATCAGCATCTGGGTCAGGCCGACTGCGCCCACGCCGAGGATCTTCCCGGCCATCAGCTCTTTGGCGGTCACGGTGGAGAGCATGACTTCCATGACCCGCGAGTTTTTCTCCTCCAGCACCGAGCGCATGACGATGATGCCGTTCATCAGCACGCTCATGTAGAGCAGCAGCACCAGCATCACCGCCATCAACAGCATGCCCACGCCGGCCCCGCCTTTGACCGCGATGACATCCAGGTCCACGCGCTTGAGCAGGTCGTCCACCTCCGCGCTGGAGATGCTGTGCGCGGCCAGGCGCTGCTCCAGGATGCCGTCGCGCACTGCGCGCTGCACAATGCCAAGCTCCACAAAGTCGCTGGCTGCGCGGGTGTTAAAGGTGACCTTCTTCACGCGCACCGCCTCCTCGGTCATCCACAGGAAGCCGTCCAAGCTCAGGGCAGCGATCTCGGAGGAGAGCTGGGCGCGCGCGGCCTCGCTGGTGTCGGTACTGGTCTCGACGTCGTACTGCATCCCGCTCTCACCCGCCTTGGGCTGGAACTGCTGCAGTTGCCGCCGGAAGGATTGCGCCAGTTGCGGGTTGTCGGTCACCACCATCAGGCGGCGGTGCCCACTGGCGCGGCGGCCGATGAGCAGGCTGGGCAGAAAGGCGAAGGAGAACATCATCACCGGCATGAGGAAGGTCATGATGATGAAGGACTTGGTGCGCACGCGCTCCAAGTATTCGCGCCGCAGGATGAGCCCCAGGTTGCGCAGCCGCTGGTCAAGCATCGGTCTTCCCCACGACGTCGATGAAAATCTCTTCCAGCGAAGGCTCGCTCAGCTCAAAGCGGCGGATGCGGCAGCGCGCGGCCGCGGCGCGCAGCAGTTCCTGCGCGTCCGCGCCCTTCTTCAGGCGCAGCTCCACGTGGTTGCCGTAGTCGTTGAAGGACTCGACCAGCCCGTCCTGCTGGCGCAGGAAGGCGCCGTCGCCCTCGTACTCGATCTGCACGTGGTTCTTGCCGTAGCCCGCTTTGATCTGCTTCAGCTCGCCCGCCAGCACCGGGTGCCCGCGGTCGATGAGGCAGATGGAATCGCACAGCTTCTCCACCTGGTCCATGCGGTGGGTGGAGAAGAGGATGGTGCGGCCCTGTTTCTTGAGGTCGAGCAGCACGTCCTTGAGCAGGGTGGCGTTGACCGGGTCGAGCCCGCCGAAGGGCTCGTCCATGATGATGAACTCGGGCTCGTGGAGCAGCGCGGCGATGAACTGGATCTTCTGCTGCATGCCCTTGGAAAGCTCTTCCACCTTCTTGGGCAGCCAGGCGGCGATTTCCATGCGCTCCGCCCAGCTCAGGGCGCGGCGCCGGGCTTCGCCCGCGGACAGCCCGTGCAGCTCGGCCAGGAACACCAGATGCTCGAGCACCTTCATCTTCTTGTAAAGGCCGCGCTCCTCCGGCAGGTAGCCGACGCGGCTCAGGTGCGAGCGGCGGAAGGGCTCGCCGAACAGACTCACCGTGCCGGAGTCGGGCGCGGTGATGCCGATCATCATGCGGAGGGTGGAGGTCTTGCCGGCGCCGTTCGGCCCCAGCAGGCCGTAGATGGCGCCTTGCGCGATGCTGAAACTGAGGTCGTCCACGGCCACGAAGTCGCCGTAGGTCTTGCGCACCTTCTCCAGTTGGACCGCGTCCATAAGATTCAAATCCTACACCAGCGCTGTGGAGCAGCCGGCCTAGGCGAGGCCGAGGTAATCGTCGATCCATTTCTTCACGGCGAGGCGGCGTTTGTCGCCGGCGTCGAAGCGGACTCCCAGCATATCGGGGTCGCGCTGCCAGCAGACGTTCGAACCGACGGCCAGATGCTGGGCATCCGGCAGCGTGAACTCGATCTCCACAGCGGTGGGAGGTGCGGCGCGGAATTGGGTCTTGAGCGACATGCCGCTGGCGCTGACCTCCTGCGAAGTGGCGGCGTGCCGGCGTCCCTGCACGATGATCGTGACTTCGGTGACGATGGGGACGCGGACGTAGCGGCGCAGCTCGTTGATCACTAACAGGTGGGTAGCGCGCACCACGCGCAACGACGACTGGCGCTCTACCGGGTCGGTAATGATGGCGTTGATGCCATAGCGGGAGAAGCGCAGGGACTCCTGGGCGTTGCTGCAGATGCCGTAGACCACGATGCGACGATTGGAGGAAGAGGTGCGCGCGGCTTCCAGGATGGCTTCGGTGCCGGGTTCGTTCAGGCGCAGGACGCAGGCCTCGAACTTCTCGCGCTTCAGCCGCTGGATGGCATCGTCGCCCACGGCGACCGTCTTGATGCCGAACTGCTTGAAGCAATCGTGCAAGATTGTGCTGGCGGCCGCGTCCAGGCCGATCAAGGCCACGGTGGCCACTGCCTTCTTAGGGGGAACGGGGGTGGAGGCGCCGGCGCTCATGCGGTAAAACCATTCTTTCGCCCGCGGAGGATTTTGGCAAATGGTTTCGGACCGCGCGACATGTTCACACCCGGGCGGAGGCCGAGGCGGGGAGAACGCGGTTGCGCCCCGCCTGCTTGGCGGCGTAGAGAGCGGCGTCGGCGGCCTTCACCAGTTCGTCGCGGGTGGCGCCGTTCTCCGGGAAATCGGCAACCCCGATGCTCACCGTCACCGGCCGCGGCACTCCGGGAAAGCTCCATCCCTCGCTGGGCGCTGACCACCAGCAGGTCTCCTTCCTTGAGCAGGACTGCCACCTGATCCACCGGGAACGACTCCAGCACCAGGGCACAGACCTTGGGCAGCAGCTCCTTCAGGTCGAGCACCGACGCCGTTTGCTTGGCCAGGGCGTTGATGGTTTCGAGCTGCGCCGCGCGCCGCTGCTCCAGCGAATGCAGCCGGGCGTTCTCGATGGCGATGGAGGCCTGGGTGGAGAACAGCGTCAGCAGGTCCACGGTCTCGTTGCTAAAAAAGTTGGCCTGCTCGCTCTGGAAGTCGAGGACGCCCACCACGTTGTCGCGCACCATCCGCGGGATGGCAAACTCGGAGCGGGTGGCGGCGAGGACAGGAATGTAGCGCGGGTCCCGGCTGACATCGGGTGCATAGACGGGACGGCGCAGCTTGGCCGCCGCGCCCGTCAGTCCGCTGCCCGCGGGGACGGGGGCTGCCATCTCCGCGGGCCGGCCGAAGCTGCTGCGCAGCTTGAGTTCCCGGGTCTCGGGGTCGAGTAGGTAGATGGCGCCGTTCTCCAGGCGGAACTGGTCGCGCACGATGGCCAGGATGCGTTGCAGTACCTCGTCCAGATCGAAGGTGGAGAGCACCGCCTGGCTGGCATCGTAGAGGATGGCGAGCTTTTCCATAGAGCAAGCGGGCGATTCTAGCGCCAAAGCAGGGGCAAAGGCGAGTCAGGCAATTTACAATCTGGCAGCGGAAAGCGGAAGCGCAGCCATGCTGGAACTCCAAACTCAGGTCAAGTACGCCAAGAGCGTGG
>DASYVL010000076.1 GCA_035937135.1 Terriglobales bacterium | reverse complement strand
AGCGAGCCGCTGAAGCCGGCCAGTGTGAAACCATAGCCGCTCTTCTGGTTAGGCTTCCCGGCCAGGACCTCGTCAATCAAGCAGGCTGTGGCCGCACTTGCGGTGCAAGGAGTCGCCCCGCCCAGCGCCGCCAACGTGTTGGCAAAGCCGACGTTGGGATAGTTGGTGGAATAGGTAACTTGCGAGGTGTTGATGGTGCGGATCGAGCCCACCGCCGAAGCCTCGTTCGCGGAAATACGCGCACGGAGCAGGTTCGGGATGGCAATCGCGGCGATGATCAGAATGATCGCGACCACGATCAGCAACTCAATCAGTGAGAAACCTTTTTGTTTCCTCATATAGTTTTTCCCTCTCTAGAGTTGTTACAGAAGTCTCGGTTTTCAGGTAGAAGCCCTTTGACATACTGATAGCAGCACTTTCCGGGCCAACCGCACTGATTTCCACAATTCTGTTATTCATCAATCTAAGTCTATTACTGTCAACAGATGCAGCCGAATTGCTCTGAATATTGGGAGCCGCCACCAGACATTTCCCATGGTCTTTGTAAATTGACTGACAAAGTTTGTCACTTTTCAACACAAAATCTGTCCACCTCGCGGGGAGGGGATCCCCTAGCAGACGAGCTGCTCGCGAGTAATTTTGAGGTCTTCCAAGCTTCCCAGGACGGTGACCGCCACGGCTTCGGGGCGAAAAAACTCCTGGGCCAGGCCCTGGAGGTCTTCTGCGGTGACGCTCTCGATCCCATCCAGGATCTCGTCCAGTCCGAAGAAGCGGTCGAAGTACATCTCCTGGCGCGCCAGGTTGGACATGCGGGCGGTGGTGGACTCGAGGCCGAGCATCAAGCTGCCTTTGAGCTGGTCCTTGGCGCGGCGCACCTCGTCCTCGGGGATGGGGTTGGCCTTGAGCTCCCGGAACTCGCCCATGACTGACTCCACCACCCGGGTCGTGGATTCCAGCGAGGTCCCGGCGTACACCGAGAGGCAGCCGGTATCGCGATAGGGACTGAGCTCGCTGAAGATGGCGTAGGCCAGGCCCTGGCGCTCGCGGATGTTCTGGAAGAGCCGCGAGCTCATGCCGCCGCCCAGCAGCGTGTTCAGCACCGCGGAAGCGTAGCGCCTGCAGTCGGCGATGTGGAGCGAGGGCACGCCTATGCAGATCTGCACCTGCTCCAGCTCTCGCTTGTTGCGCAGGATGATGCGCGACGAAGTCTTGGGGGCGACCTGGTGAAAGCCGTTGCGCGCCGGCTTCAGGTGCTCGAAACGCTGCGAAACCAGCTCCACCAGCTGCTGGTGATCGAGATGCCCGGCGACTGAGACGATCAGGTTCCCAGGGTTGAAGGCCTTCTGGTAATACTCGCGCAGCAGGGGCTGCTCGAAGCGCCGCACGGTCTCCTTGGTCCCCAGGATGGGCTGGCCCAGGGGATGGTCGCGCCAGAAGTTCTGGGTGAAGATCTCGTGCACCAGGTAGTCGGGGTTGTCCTCGTCCATCTTGATCTCTTCCAGCACCACCCCGCGCTCGCGGGTGATTTCCTGGGAGTCGAAGACGGGGTTCAGAACCATGTCGCTCACCACGTCCAGCGCGATGGGCAGGTGCTCGTCCAGCACCTTGGCGTTAAAGCAGATGTACTCCTTGGAGGTGAAGGCGTCCATGTTGCCGCCGATGGAGTCGATCTGCCGAGCGATGTCGGCGGCGCTGCGCGTGGTGGTCCCCTTGAACACCATGTGCTCCACGAAGTGGGAGATGCCGTTGGCCTCCGCCTCCTCGTGCCGCGACCCGCTCTTCACCCACACCCCGATGGAGACCGAGCGCACGTGCTGCATCTCCTCCGTCAGGATGGTCAGCCCGTTGGGCAGCGTCTGGCGCCGGATGTTGCGGATTTCCTCAGCCGTCATCTGTCTTCTCTTACCCTTGCCTTCAGGGGCTAGGATTGTTACACATAGGTAACGCCCCGTCACCGGGCATTAGGGCAGTGTAATCAATACGTTACGGGAGGTTGCCCCCACCCACCAGCGCACCCTGGACTAGAATCTCCCTGGCGCCCCGATGGGACTCCCCTGTGGGATATTAGATGTATGCGACAAGCCGGACAACTCGAACTTTTAGGGCTCGACCTGGCGGAGCTGACCGGCCTGGTCGAGCTGGCGGGAGAGCCCGGCTACCGCGCCCGCCAGCTCTTTGACGCCCTCTACCGCCAGCGGGTAGCGGGGCTGGAGGAGATTCTCACCCTGCCGGCGGCGTTCCGCAGTTCGATGGCGCAGCAGTCGTTTTCCGTCGGACTGCCCCGGATCGAGAAAAAGTTTCAGTCGCAGGACGGGACGGTCCGCTATCTGATGGGCTTCGCCGACGGGCAAAGCGTGGAAACCGTCTGGATGCCGGAGGGTGACGACGGGGAGGCGGGCGATGGCAGCGAGGCGAGCACGCATGAGGGATCGCGATCCCAGCCGAGGGAGCGGGCTACGATCTGCGTCTCCAGCCAGGCGGGCTGCGCGGTGGACTGCCACTTCTGCCTCACGGCACTCTTGGGCTTGCAGCGCAACCTGAGCGCGGGAGAGATCGTCGGGCAGGTCTTGGCGGTGCTCAGCGATCAAGGGGTTGCGCTCGAGCGCCGCCGAGTGAACCTGGTCTTCATGGGCATGGGCGAGCCATTCCTGAATTATGAGAACTTCATCAAGGCGGTGCGGCTGCTGGTGGAGGGCGTGGGCTTCGCCGAATCCCGCATGACGGTTTCGACCGTGGGCGTCGCGCCCCGCATCGAGGAATTGGGAAGGGAAACGGTCCGTCCCAAGCTAGCCATCTCGCTCAACGCGCCCAACGACGAGTTGCGTACCCGGCTGATGCCTATCAACCGCAAATGGGACCTGGAGGCGCTGCTGGCCGCGGCCCGCGCTTTCCCGCTGCGCAGCCGCGAGCGCCTGACCTTCGAGTACGTCCTGCTGGACGGCGTGAACGACTCGCCGGAGCAGGCGCGCGAGCTGGCGGAGCTGATCCGCGGCCTGCGCGCCAAGGTGAACCTGATCGCCCTGAATCCTGGCCCGGGAGTGGAGTTCGGCACGCCCGCCGACTCCCGCGTCACTGATTTTCAGCAGATCCTGATCAGCGCCGGCGTTCCCACCTTCGTCCGCCGGCCCCGCGGACGCGACATCTTTGCCGCTTGCGGCCAGCTCAAGCACACCGTCTCGTGAGCGGCAGGAGCCAATCCGCCGTGGAGTTCACCCTGCGCGACCAGCGTTCCGCTGACTTCGAGACGCTGTGGCAGCTCGACCAGGAGTGCTTTTCCACGGAGCTGGCTTACTCGCGCACCGAGCTGGCGGGCTACATCCGCCGGCAAAGCTCGCTGACCGTGGTGGCGGAGCGCGAGGGCAAGATCGCCGGCTACATCGTGGCCGAGCGCGGCGGGCGCAAGGTGGGCCACATCATTACCTTGGACGTTCGCGCTCAGGCGCGGCGCACGGGGCTGGGGTCGAAGCTCATGGCCGCTGCCGAAGAACGCTTGCGCGCAGTGGGATGCTCCTCCATCCTGCTGGAGGTGGCGGTGGACAACGCCGCCGCCATCGCCTTCTATCACCGCCAGGGCTACGCCACGCTGGCCACCATCCCGCGCTACTACAACGACCGGACCGACGCGCTGCTTTTGGGAAAGAAGCTGGTGCAGGAGACGCCCTGACAGGCATCTCGGCGGAAACGGCGTGCTACAATCCGCGAAATTTTTCTTCGCGAAAGAAACTGCACGCATGCTGCTGGCGATGATCTTCCTCGCGGGAGTGCTGCACGGTCTGGGCCCGGACCACCTGGCCGCCATCACCGCGCTCAACGCCGCCAGCGGCGCCGGTTCCCGCCGCCTGCTCTTCTTCTGCACCCGTTTCGCTCTGGGACACGCCGCCGTCCTGGCGGTGGCTGGCCTAGCCACCCACTTCCTGCGCGTCTCGATGCCGGCGGCGTGGGAGCGGGGATTCGAGCTGGCGACCGCGTGGCTGCTTCTGATAAGTGGCGCCGCCATGCTGCTGGCACTGGCCAGCGGGCGGCTGACCGTGCATTCGCATCCCCACCAGCACGCGGGCGGCGCGCATCGCCACTTGCACGCACATCTTCTCGGCGCTCGCCAGCACCGGCACGCGCACGGCAAGCTGGCTGCAACCCTGGGTGGCCTGTTCGCGCTCAGCGGCGCGCGATCGCTGCTGGCGGTTGTTCCCGCAGCCCTGGCGCAGACCGCGCTGATCTCTTTCCTGAGGGTCGGGATATTTTCCGCCGGGATCGTCGCGGGAATGCTGGCCTATGGCCTGGTCGCCGGCCGGGCCCTCAGCCGCCTGGAGCGCCCGGCGGATGCGCCCGCACCGGGCGGCTGGTTCACGCCTGCGCGTGCCGCCTTCCTGTTGAGCGGCGCGCTCTGCCTGGCCGCCGGCATCGCCGGCGTGGCTGGAATCCTGCCTGTCTGAAATGGCTCCCGCTTCGCCAACCCTGCGAGTCGCGATCGACACCGGCGGCACCTTCACCGACTGCGTGTGGATCGAAGGCGGCCGGGTGCGGATGCTCAAGGTCTTCTCCACTCCCGCCGACCCCTCGCGCGCCATCGCCGGCGCCATTGCGAAAACCGGACTGCCGCGAGCGAAGCTGCTCCTGCTGCATGGCACCACGGTGGGGACGAACACGTTGCTGGAGCGCAAGGGCGCGCGCGTGGCGCTGGTGACCACCGAAGGATTCGAAGACGCCATCGAGATCGGGCGCCAGGCGCGCCCCCGGCTCTACGACTTTTTCTTCGATCGCGTGCCGCCTTTGGTTCCTGCGGAGTTGCGCTTTGGCGTTCGCGAACGCACCGACGCGGAGGGTGGAATCCTCGCGCGCCCGGATCCGGCAGCGCTGAAGGAGTTGGCCCGCGAGATCGCGCGCCGGCGCCCGCAGGCGCTGGCCGTGTCGCTCCTGTTCTCCTTTGCCAATCCGGAGAACGAGCGCGCGGTAGCGACGGCGCTTCGCCGGTTACGCTTGCCGATTTCAATCTCGCACATCATCCTTCCCGAATTCCGCGAGTACGAACGCACCAGCACGGTGGTGGTGAACGCCTACCTGCAGCCCATCCTCGAACGCTATCTGGGGAACCTGGAGCGCCGGATTCGGAAGGGGGCGAGTGCCCGCAGGAGCGCCGGCATCTTCGTGATGCAGTCGAGCGGCGGCATCACTTCGCTGGCATCGGCAGCGCGCGAGCCGGTGCGGACGCTGCTCTCCGGCCCCGCCGGGGGAGTGATGGGAGCGGCGGCGATGGCGCGCTCGAGCGGCTTCGACCGCATCATTTCCTTCGACATGGGCGGGACCTCGACCGACGTGGCCTTGGTGGAGGGCGAGCCGGCAGCGAGCAACGAATCGGAAGTGGCCGGCCTGCCGGTACGCGTGCCCATGCTGGACATCCACACGGTGGGCGCGGGTGGAGGCTCCGTCGCGCGCTTCGACGCGGCTGGGGCCCTGCGCGTGGGGCCGGAATCCGCCGGCGCCGATCCCGGACCCATCTGCTACGGCCGCGGCCTCGAGCCCACGGTCACCGACGCCAATCTGTTGTTGGGACGCCTGCGGCCTGAGCGCTTTCTGGGAGGCAGCTTCAAACTGGATACGGCCCGCACCCGCCGCACGGTCGAGAAATGGCTGCGGCGAAACCATTCGCGGCTTTCGCTGGAGCAGTTCGCGGCGGGAGTGGTGCGCATGGTCAATGCCGGCATGGAGAAGGCCATCCGCGTGGTCTCCATCGAGCGCGGCTACGACCCTCGTGACTTCACGCTGGTCGCCTTCGGCGGCGCGGGTGCCATGCACGCCTGCGAGCTGGCCCGCGCCCTGGGCATCCCGCGCGTCCTGGTGCCGGCGCTGCCGGGAGCGCTTTCGGCGCTCGGCATCCTGAGGAGCGACGTGGTCAAGCACTACTCGCGGACGGTGCTGTGGACGGTCTCCGGAAAACTTCCGCAGAAGCGGTTGGAGGCGGAGTTCGCGGAGCTGGAGCGCGCCGCTCGCCACGACTTCGCGCGCGAACGCTGGCCGGGAGACATCGCGTTTCAGCGCAGCGCCGACCTGCGCTACCGCGGCCAGGGATACGAGCTGAACGTTCCGCTGACGCCGCGCCTGCTAGAGGACTTTCACGCCCAGCACCGCCGCCGCTATGGCTACAGTCATCCGCAGCGCGAGGTGGAGATTGTGACGGTGCGGCTGCGCGCCGCCATCCCGTCGCCGGCGATGCCCGGCTTGCGGATGTCGCCGGAGCGAATATTCGCCGACCCTCCCCCGCGCGCCTTAGGGCTGGGGCGGCCGCCGGTGTGGTTCGATGGGAAGAGCCGGAGCGCGGCCATCTACGAGCGCTCGCAACTCGATCCCCGGCGCTGCTACGCCGGCCCCGCGGTCGTCGTCGAGTACAGCGCCACCACCGTGATCCCGCCGGGGATGCGCTTCCGCTTGGACCAAACCGGGAACCTGCTCATTCGCTGCCGCTGAGTAATCACCGAAGCCGATTGCCGCGCGCGGGCGCATCCGCTACAATCCGCCCCGCTTCACCCTGAGGCGAAATCGCGTCAGCAGGGGCCTTTGCATCTTTTCGTGCTCCAGGCTCATCCATTACTCGGGGAAGCGCTGTGGCAAGAGAGCTAAGTACAACGAAGGAAAGGGAAACAGGAATGCCGGAGAGCAACGAGAAAGCGGTGCGGGGCGCGTTGCCGGTGCTGCCGGTGCGGGACACCGTGCTGTTCCCGCACGCGGTTTTGCCGCTGACCGTGGGCCGGGAGAGCTCCGTGGACCTGATCAACTCCCTGGGCGAGGACAAGACCATCCTGGTGGTGGCGCAGCGCGATGCACGCGTGGACGCGCCCCAGCCCACCGACCTCTACAGCATCGGCAGCGTGGCCATCGTCCACAAAGTGGTGAAGATGCCCAACCAGAGCCTGTTCATCTTCACCGAAGGCCTGGAGCGGGTGCGTTTGACGGAGTTCACGCAGTTTCACCCTTACATGCGGGCGCTGGTGGCGCCGGTGCCGGAGGTGGCAGCCGAAAAATCGCCGGAGGTAGAGGCCCTGCAGCGCAACGTGACCACGCTCTTCCAACAGATCGTCAACGGCTCGCCCACGCTCTCCGACGAGTTGCAGACCGTGGCCATGAACATCGACGAGCCCGGCCGCCTGGTGGACTTTATCGCCTCCTCGCTGCCCTCGCTGCCCACGCGCGACAAGCAGGAGATCCTGGAGACCTCGGACGTGCAGGTGCGCCTGCGTACCGTGAACCGCCACCTCGCCAAGGAGCTGGAGGTGACGCAGTTGCGCAACAAGATCCAGTCCGAGGTGCAGGACCAGGTGCAGCAGTCGCAGCGCGAGTACTACCTGCGCGAGCAGATGAAGGCCATCCAGAAGGAGCTGGGCGAACAGGATGAAAGCCAGCGCGACGTCGAGGAGTTGCGCCAGAAGATCGAAGCCTCGGGCATGCCCGAGGAAGTGAAGAAAGAGGCGGTGAAGGAACTGACGCGCCTCTCGCGCATTTCTCCCATGGCCGCCGACTACTCCGTCACCCGCACCTACATCGAGTGGCTGGCGGTGCTGCCCTGGGCCAAGTCCTCGGGTTCCGAGGTGGATATCCTCAAAGCCAAAGAGGTGCTGGACGCCGACCACTACGACCTGCAGAAGGTGAAGGATCGCATCCTCGACTACCTTTCCGTGCGGCGGCTGAAGCCCACGATGAAAGGACCCATCCTGTGCTTCGTGGGGCCGCCGGGTGTGGGCAAGACCTCGCTGGGGAAGTCGATCGCCCGGGCGTTGGGGCGGAAGTTCGTGCGCCTCTCGCTGGGCGGGGTGCACGACGAAGCCGAGATCCGCGGCCATCGCCGCACCTACATCGGGGCGCTGCCCGGACAAATCATCCAGGGCATCCGCCGCGCCGAGACGAACGACCCCGTGTTCATGCTGGACGAGGTGGACAAGCTGGGCCGCGATTTCCGCGGCGACCCCTCCTCCGCCCTGCTCGAGACCCTGGACCCGGAGCAGAACAACAGCTTCCGCGATAACTACCTCGACGTCCCCTTCGACCTGTCGAAGGTGCTGTTCATCACCACCGCCAACGTTCTCGATCCTATCCCGGACCCGCTGCGCGACCGCATGGAGATCATCGAGCTGCAGGGCTACACCGAGGACGAGAAGGTGCCCATCGCCTTCCGCTATCTGATCCCGCGGCAGATCGAGGAGAACGGCATCGCCGCCGAGCACATCGAGTTCCCGGAAGGGGCGGTGCGGCACATCATCCGGCACTACACGCGCGAGGCCGGCGTGCGCCAACTGGAGCGCGACCTGGGAACCGTGTGCCGCAAGCGCGCGCGGCGCCTGGCCGAAGGGCTGGGATCGCCGGACGCCAAAGTCGAAAAACTGGTGGTCACCAAGGAAGTGGTGCAGGAGTTCCTGGGCGGAATCAAGGTGCGGGTGGAGACCGAGGTGGCCGAGCGCACCAGGCGCGCGGGCGTCTCCGTGGGCCTGGCCTGGACCCCGGCGGGCGGCGACATCCTGTTCATCGAGGCCAACAAGATGAAGGGGAACAAGGGCTTCACCATGACCGGGCAGATCGGCCAGGTGATGCAGGAGTCCATGCAAGCGGCGCTCACCTGGGTGCGCTCGAACGCGCAGAAGCTGGGCATCTCCGAGGACTTCTTCAAGAGCCACGACCTGCACATGCACGTGCCCGCGGGCGCCATCCCCAAGGACGGCCCCTCGGCGGGCGTGGCCATGGCCACCGCCCTGGCCTCGCTGCTTACCGACCGGCCGGTGCGGCCCTTCACCGCCATGACCGGAGAGATCACCCTCAGTGGGAACGTGCTGCCGGTGGGCGGCATCAAGGAGAAGGTGCTGGCGGCGAAGCAGGCTGGGGTGCGCGACGTCATCCTCCCCGCCGAGAACAAGATGAACGTGGAAGAGGACATCACCCCGGAACAGCTCCAGGGCCTGACCGTCCACTACGTCAATACCTTCGACGAGGTGCTGGCCATCGCGCTGCCGCCGCCCGCGGCCAAAGGCAAGGAAGGCCCGTCGCCCCGCAGCTCGCGCCGCAGTCCCGAGGCAGGAGCGGGCGCGGGCATGCGCCCCGTTTGAGAGGTGAGTGCCCGGCTCAAAGAGCCGGGCCTACGTAGTCGTTGCCACGTATGGTGTAGGCACGGGTCTTTGACCCGTGACCCGTGGGCAGCCGTGCAGGCATCTCCTGCGATGTATCCTTAGATTCGTGAACGTCCGCGTCCTCTTCTTCGGGCAGCTCAAGGATGTGGCCGGCAGCGCCACCGACTCAGTGACCCTGGCCGAGGAGGCGACCCTCGCCGACCTGCTCGCCCACTACGAAAAGAAGATTCCGCGACTGAAGGACTTTTTGCCCTCGACGGCAATCTCCCTCAACCAGGAGTACGCCTCTCCCGCAGCGCGGCTGAAAGAGGATGACGAAGTAGCGCTGCTGCCGCCGGTGAGCGGCGGCGCGCCGCGGCCGTTCGAGACAATGGGACCGCTGGTCGAAATCGTGTGCGAGAAGATCGACCCGCACCAGATCGTGCCGCCGCTGGAGAAGCCCGAGGACGGCGCGATCGTGATGTTCGATGGCATCGTGCGCCACCACTCGCGCGGCCGCCGCACCCTCTATCTGGAATACGAGGCCTACGAGGAGATGGCGCTGAAGCAGATGCGAGCCCTGGCCGCCGAAGCCCTGGAGCGCTTCGCCATCCGCAATGTGGCGCTGGTCCACCGCCTGGGGCGGCTGGAGATCGGCGAGAGCAGCGTCTTCCTCGCCGTCTTCTCCGAGCACCGAGCCGCCGCCTTCGATGCCTGCCGCTTCCTCATTGACACCCTGAAGCGCACCGTCCCCATCTGGAAGAAGGAGTATTTCGAGGATGGCGCCGTGTGGGCCGACGGCGAGCCTTTTCCCGCGGAAATCCCCACCGGCGCGCCCTCCACCTCCCGCCGTATTGCATCTAAGGGAACGGGCCGTCCATGAAAAGATTTGCCGCCTGCCTTTTCCTGCTCCTCTGTGCCGCGGGTGTCGTTTCCCAAGTCAGGGTCCAGGAGCAGCAGGAGACCCTCAAAGTCAACGTGAAGCTGGTGAACGTCTTCGCCACGGTGGTGGACGAGCACGGCGCCCCGGTCGCCGACCTGAAGAAGGAAGACTTCCAGATCTTCGAGGACGGCGAGCCGCAGAAGATCGCCGTTTTCGACCGCGAGTCCGGCCTGCCGCTTTCCATCGTGCTGGCCGTGGACACCAGCCTGAGCACCCGCAAGGACCTGAAGCTGGAGCTGGAGTCGGCGCGGCGCTTCGTGCACTCCATCCTGCGCCCCGGGGATGCGCTCTCCCTGTACGAGTTCAAGGAGACGGTGCGGGAGCTGGTGCCGTTCACCTCCGACCGGGCGCGCATTGACGGCGGGATCGACCGCCTGCGCCCCAGCTTCGGCACCGCGCTCTATGACGCGCTCTACCTGGGAAGCCAGACGCTGGAGGACCGCCAGGGACGAAAGGTGATGGTGGTGATCACCGATGGCGGCGACACCACCAGCAAAGTGAAGTACGCGGAGGCAGTGCGCGCGGCGCAGCAGTCGGAGGCCATCGTCTACAGCATCATCATCGTTCCCATCGAGGCCAGCGCCGGGCGCAATACCGGCGGGGAGCACGCTCTCATCCAGATCTCCGCCGACACCGGCGGAAAGTATTACTACGCCTCCGACATTCCCCGCCTCGACCAGGCTTTCCGCCAGATCTCCGACGAGCTGCGTACCCAGTACATGCTGGCCTACTATCCCACCCGCCGCCTTTCCGAGTCCGACTTTCGCCACATCGAGGTGACGGTGAAGCATCCGCCCTCGACCGCGCAGGCGCGTCCAGTCAGCGAGACGCCGGTGCTCCAGGTGCGGCATCGGAGCGGCTACTACACTTCCCAGGCCCACTAGAAGGCGCAGACACGGCGGCGTGTAGAATCTCGGCATGGCGCTGCGTAGCGATCGCTCCGAGTTCCGCGGAGGAAACGGCCGGGCCGCTCCTCCCGACGAGACCTTCGCCGAGGCTGCCTATCTCAAGGAGCTGGGCCAGAACCGCACTCCCGTGGCCGTCAAGCTGGCCACCGGCGAGACCGTGCGCGGCTGGGTCGAGTACTACGACCAGAAGATGATCCGCCTCACCCGCGAGGGCGCGCCCAACCTCTTCATCTATAAGCACGACATCCTCTATATCGCCGAGCAAGGGGAAGGGCACTGATGGTCCGAGATCCTTCGCTGCGCTCAGGACTTCGCCTGCGGGCTCCCGGCCGCCGAGGCGGCCTCACGCCCGCAAAGCGGCTCAGATTCGTTCCCGCCATGGCAGAGATCGCGCGCGAGGCCGGCTGCTTGCTCATGGGGTACTTCGCCAAGCGGGTGAAGATCGAATACAAGGGCGAGGTGGACCTGGTGACCGAGGCCGACCGCGCCTCGGAGAAGCTGATCCTGGAGCGCATCCGCGCGCGCTGGCCTAAGCACAACGTGCTGGCAGAGGAGGGCGGAGGCTCAGAGGCGGGCAGCGACCATCGCTGGTACGTGGATCCGCTCGATGGCACCACCAACTTCGCCCACAGCTTTCCCGTCTTCTGCGTCTCCCTGGGACTCGAGCACAAGGGCGAGCGCATCGCCGGCGTGGTCTACGATCCTACGCGCGATGAGCTGTTTTCCGCGGAGAAGGGAAGCGGGGCGTTCCTGAACGGCAAGGCCATTCACGTCTCGAAGATTGGGAATCTGGCGGAGAGCCTGGTGGCCACCGGCTTTCCCAGCCACAAGCGCCACAAAAACCCCAACATCCACTTCTACCACCAGATCACGCTGCGGACGCACGGAGTGCGGCGCGCGGGCTCGGCCGCGCTCGATCTCTGCTACGTCGCCTGCGGGCGCTTCGACGCCTTCTGGGAGTTCAACCTCAATCCCTGGGACACCGCCGCCGGGGTGCTGATCGCGGAAGAGGCCGGAGGCAAGGTCTCGGACTTCCGCGGTCAGCCGTTCCAAATCAGCAGCCGCGAGGTCTGCGCCTCGAACGGTCTCCTGCATCCCGCGCTGCTTGCGGAATTCCAGGCCATCTTCGAAGGCCGCGACCTGGAAGAGCTGCCGAGTCCGCTCGAGTACGCGAAAACCAGGAAACTCTAGCGTCCGGCCCCGTCGGACTAGTCCTTGGGCACCGGCGGCGGGCCGTCAGGGATGAATGGCTTGTATACCAAGCCCTTGGTCTGATCCGCGAACTCCTTCTTGATGGCCTCCCTGACCTCCGGCTTCTCGAACAGATCCACCGCGGTCGCGGCCAGAATCTTGGAGGCATACATCATGCCCTTGTGGCCGATGGACATTCCTGAAGTTGCGACCACGGGCCAGCCATGCCAGGGCGCGCCCTCGGCGGCGGTGGTGATGGAGAAGTGCAGCGTCGGCACGTTCCAACTGACGTCGCCCACGTCGGTGGAGCCGCCCTCGGGCGGCGGGTTGGGATCGAACGGCTGGATCTGGCCCAGCAGGCCCTTGGTGGGAACGCCGGTGTTGGTCTGGATCTGCTTGGCAAACGTCTGCTCTTCTTCGGTGAACTCGATGGGGCCCAGCCAGGTCATGTTGGAGTAGAGCAGGCGTTCGCCGGTCATGTTGACCAGGCGCTCGTAGTCTCCCGCCTGCACGGTGAGCTTCGCTTGCACACCGGCCATCAGCCCGGCGCCCTCGGTCATGCGCTTCACGCGCGCTAGCATGTCGTCCACGCGCTCACGCTTGGTGTCGCGCAGCCACAGCCAGAGCTTGGCGTACTCGGGGACGACGTTGGGAACGTCGCCACCTTTGACGATGACAAAATGGATGCGCGCCGTGGGCTGGATGTGCTGGCGCATCATGTCCAACCCATGGGTGAGCGCCTCCAGGCCTTCCAGCGCGCTGCGCCCGTTCCAGGGATCGAAGGCGGCGTGCGCGGCTTTGCCGTGGAACTCGACGATGGTGTCCACCATGGCCTGCCCGCCGGCCGTGTCCACCTGGTTCTTGGTCGCGGGATGCCACGCGAGGATGATGTCCACGTCCTTGAACAGGCCGGCGCGGACCATGTACACCTTGCCGCCGATGGCTTCTTCCGCCGGCGTCCCGTAGTAGCGGATGGTGCCCTTCAGCTTGCCGGCGGCGATCATCTCCTTGATGGCCACCGCCGCGCCCATGCTGGCCGTGCCCAGCAGGTTGTGCCCGCAGCCGTGTCCCGGAGCGCCCGCGACCAGCGGCTCCTTCGCCGATGAGACCTTCTGCGAGATTCCCGGCAGCGCGTCGTACTCGCCCAGGATGCCGATGATGGGACGGCCCTCGCCGTAGCTGGCGATGAAGGCCGTAGGCATATCGGCCACGCCGCGCTCGACTTTGAAGCCCTGCTGCTCGGCATAGTCGGACATGGTCTTGGCCGAGCGCTTCTCGCGCAGCGCGGTCTCAGCGAATCCCCAGATCTCATCGCTCACCTGGATGAGCGGCGCGCGCTGCTTCTCGATGAGCGCGATTGCTTCCTGCTTCTTGGCCAGCGCCGGGTCGGGCGGGGCGGCAGGCGACTGGGTTTGAGCGCTGGCGAACAACGAGAGCAACACGAAACACGCGGCGGCACGAAGCAGGGGTCGGCTCAATTCGGTTCTCCTCGATGCAGGGTGGGTGGAGATGCGACCGACCAAGCTACCAGAAGAGGCGAGAGCAGGGAAGCGGCCTCAACTTGCTTTCCCGGAATCCCGCCGAATCCGTTTGCTAGAATCAAGGTGTGGGGAATCCTTTACTGGACCGGAAGATCGAGAAGCGCCCGGACGGCGTGCGGCTCCAGGGCCGCATGCTCTTCCTGACCGAAGACCCGGCGCTCATCCAGCGCCAGCTTGCCGGGGAAGACCTGCCCTGGGACACGAAGAATCCGGCGGCGAATCCCAAGCTGCGCGACGACATCTCCACCGACGAGATCACCCCCGCGCACATCTGCTTCTTCTTCGACGAGACTCTGGGGGAGTTCCCCTACACCGGCCTGAAGTGCGGGTCGGAAGTGCCCATAACGCGCGGAGATGTTAAGAGAGGCGGGTTCGTGGCAGCGGTCTCGGGCAAGCGGCGCGGCAAGGGGTCCAGCCGCGAGCAGTCGCCCTACGCCGAGCGCTGTGCCGGGATTCAACTGGTCATCGCCGAGAACATCGAGCGCATCTACAAGCAGAACTGCCAGAACTTGGGCGTGCTGACCTCGACCGACTTCGGCCTGATCGACAAGATCCGCAAGGGCGAAGAGATCCCGCTCTCCGAGTTTACCCAGGGCGAGGACGACATCACGCGCCAGGTGATCGAGCACGGCGGGCTCTTCCCCTTCAACGTGGCGCGCCTGCAAGGCAAGGTCTTCCTGCCGCCCATCCAGACCGCCAAGCGGCCCATGACCCTGGCAGAAAAGATCTTTGCCCGGCACATGATCAGCGAGAAGGGCGAAGTCGGCGTGCCCTATGTGAAGCCCGGCGACACCGGCTTTGCCCGCGCCGACCTGCGCTTCTCGCACGAGTACGTCACCCCCATGGCCTCCATTTTTTTCGAGCACTTTGTGGGCAAGGAAGCGCCGGTCAACGATCCCGGCAGCATCCTCTTCTTCCGCGACCATCTGACGTTTCTCGACGAGGTGCTCTCCGAAGAAAAGAAGAAGATGGGGCTGCTCGACCTGGCTACGCAGCTCAAGCTGAAGCAGGAGACCTTCGCCAAGAAGCAGGGCATTAAGCTGCACGGGGAGCTCACCGACCGCAAGGGCGCGGAGGGCATCTGCCATTCGATCGTGCTTGAAAGCTACGCGCTGCCGGGACAGTTGAACGTCGGGTCGGATTCGCACACGCCGCACGTGGGCGCCATCGGCTGCGTCGCCTTCGGCATCGGGACCACGGACGTCTTCAACGCGTGGATCACCAAGGACGTGCGCGTGAAAGTGCCGGAGTCGGTGAAGGTTGTGGTGCGCGGCAAACGTCGGGCGAACGTCGCCGCCAAGGACTTCATCCTCGCCATCCTGGCGCTCGACTACGTGCGCAGCGGCAAGGCGCTGGCCAAGATCATCGAGTACGCGGGCGAGGCCATCGAAGAGTTGAGCGTGGACGAGCGCGCCACCATGACCAACATGGCCGCCGAGATCGGCGGCTTCACCGGGATCGTCGCGCCGGACGCGAAAGCCGTGGACTTCCTGGTCGAGCGCCGCGGCTTGGACCGCGCTGAAGTTAAGAAGATGATGGAAGGGTTGGCGAGCGATCCCGGCGCCGAGTATGCCGAGGTCATCGAACTCGACGCCAACGAGCTCACACCCATGGTGGCCACGCCCGGCGATCCGGGGAACGGCAAGTTCGTCCGTGACCTCCCCACGCCAGTGCCGGTCGAGATCGCTTATGGCGGCACCTGCACCGCGGGCAAGAATGAGGACATGGATATGTATGCCCGCGTCCTGGCCGACGCCCTGCGCCAGGGCAAGCGCATCGCTCCATCGGTGAAGTTCTACATCCAGTTCGGCTCACAGGAAACGCGCGAGTACTGCATCCGCCAGGGCTATCTGGAGGTCTTCCAGAAGGCGGGGGCCATCGTCCTTGAACCCAGTTGCGGCGCCTGCATCAATGCCGGGCCGGGCGTCAGTACCCGGCCGGACCAGGTGGTGATCAGCGCCCAGAACCGTAATTTCCCCGGCCGCAGCGGCCCCGGGCAGATGTACCTGGCCAGCCCGCTGACCGTGGCCGCGAGCGCCGTCGCCGGCCGGATCGTCGAGTATGAACCGTCTGAAACCCGCGAACTCGCCGCCGTCCGCTAGACGCCTCAATTTCCTTACGCACCGTCCGTTTGTGTATTATTTAAGGTTGGCAGGCAGCTCTTAATCCCGGCAATGATGGAGAACCCAAGTTTATGGCTTATGTGATCGCGGAACCCTGCATCGGCACCAAGGACACGGCCTGCGTGGACGCCTGTCCGGTGGATTGCATCCACCCCAAGAAGGACGCGGAGAAGTTCGCCACCGAGGAGATGCTGTACATCGATCCGGTGGAGTGCATTGACTGCGGCGCCTGCGTGCCCGTCTGTCCGGTCTCGGCCATCTTCGCCCTCGACGACCTGCCGGAAAAGTGGAAGGCCTTCACCGAACGCAACGCCAAGTACTTCGGCCGCTAGCGCGGCACGTGGATTTTCTGGGCGCAGCCTTCCCGGCTGCGCCTTCGTTTTTTCCGCTGACCACCGGCGACTGGCTACTGACTACTGCATCCGATACAATCGCACTTCGTCCTCGATGGCGACCGCAGTTCCCGGTAAAGTTCATGCCACTCAAGCAGTCGGAGGCGATTGTGCTGCGCAGCTATCCGCTGCGTGAGTCCGACCTGCTGGTCGCCTTCTTTACCCGGGCGGAGGGCAAGGTGCGGGGGGTGGCGCGCGCCGCCAAGAAGTCCAAGCGGCGCTTTGGAGGCGCGCTCGAGCCGCTGACCTACGTGCGCGTCTGGTACGAGGACCGCGAGCGGCAGGAGCTGGCGCGGGTGGACTCCTGCGAGGTGCTGGAGTCGCCCCTGGCCGACCGCGTGGATTATCCGCGGGCGGTGGCGCTGGGTTACGTGGCCGAAGTGCTGGAGCAGTTGCTGCCGGAGCGCGAGGCGAACGACGCCATGTTCCGGCTGGCGCTCTCCGTGCTCGGCCAGCTGCGCGCAGGGGCTATCTGGATGCCGCTGACGTACTTCGATTTGTGGGTCGTGCGGCTGACGGGCCTGTTGCCGGAATTGGGCGTATGCACCGCCTGTGGCACGGCGCTCAACGGTCACCGGGCGTATTTTCACCCGCTGGCCGACGGCCTGATGTGCGCCGCCGACAAGCGCCTGGCGTCCGCGGAGATGTCGAAGGAATCGCGGACGCTGGCGGCGGAGATGTTCCGCGCGCCCATCGAGCAGTTTGCGGGCGCGCCCTGGCCGCGCCCGCGCGCCGCCGAGTTGCGCAAGTTCCTGGCGCAGCGCATCGAGCTGCATCTGGAGAAGAAGCTGGTGACGGGGACCATGCTGGAAAAGCTAGAGTAAGCGACAAGCAACAAGCCATTGCCGAGATCAATCGCCAATCCGCTCACATTTCAGGAACTGATCCTTCAGCTCCAGAGCTTCTGGGCGGAGCACGGCTGCATTCTGCAGCAGCCCTATGACCTCGAGGTCGGCGCGGGGACCATGGCGCCGGAAACTTTTCTGCGCGTGCTCGGGCCCAAGGCCTACAGCGTCGCCTACGTGCAGCCTTCGCGGCGTCCGGCGGACGGACGCTATGGCGACAATCCCAATCGTCTCTACAAGCACACGCAGTTGCAGGTCATCCTGAAGCCGCCGCCGGAGAATGTGCAGCAGCTGTATCTGGAATCGCTCACCGCCGTGGGCATCGATCTGCGCAAGCACGACATCAAGTTCGAAGAAGACAACTGGGAGTCGCCCACGCTCGGCGCCTGGGGCATCGGATGGCAGGTGATGCTCGACGGACTGGAGATCACGCAGTTCACCTACTTCCAGCAGTGCGGCGGCGTGGACCTCGACCCCATCTCGGCGGAATTGACGTACGGACTGGAGCGCATCGCGGCCTTCCTCCAGGACGTGGATTCGGTCTATGACATCGCGTGGGCGCCGGGGGTGAAGTACGGCGACGTCCGCCACGCCGAGGAAAAGCAGTTCTCCATCTACAACTTCGAATCCGCCGACGTGGAAAAAACCTGGGAGCATCTTCGCCTTTATGAGGCCGAGTGCAAGGCGCTGTTGGGTGGGAACGCGGTTCTTGCGGCCTTCGACCTCTGCCTGAAGTGCTCGCACCTGTTCAATATCCTGGATTCGCGCGGCGCCATCTCCGTGACGGAGCGCGTGGGCGTGATCGCGCGCATACGGAACCTGGCCGTGGGAGTGGCTAAGGCTTACCTGAACCCGGGAGAAGCGAAGGCGGTCTGATTTGTTGACACCCTGGGGCTTCAGCCCCAGGGTGTCGGATCTAATAATGGACTTCTTGCTCGAGATCGGTTGCGAAGAGATTCCCGCCCGCATGCTGGCGGAAGCGGAAGCGGTGCTGGGCGCCCGCGTGGCCAAGCTGCTGGTGGATCAGAAGCTCGACCCGGGGACCACCAAGACCGCCACCTACTCCACACCGCGCCGTCTCGCGGTTTTATGCAGCGGACTCCTGGTATGGCAAACGGATGTGAATCAGCAACTTACAGGGCCAGCCGTGAGTATTGGGTTTAAGAACGGCTCTCCCACTCCGGCGGCGCACGCCTTCGCCAAGAAAGCAGGAGTGGACGTCAACGCCCTGGAGCGGATCACGACCCCGAAGGGGGAATACCTGGCCGCGAAGGTGGTCATCAAGGGCAGAAGCGCGGCGCAGGTCCTTGCGGAGGCGCTGCCCGAGGTAATCAAGGGCCTGCACTGGCCCAAGGCGATGTACTGGCGCGCGGGCGCGCCGGAAAGGTTCGTCCGACCGGTGCGCTGGCTGGTGGCATTGCTCGATGGCGAGGTTGTGCCGCTGGAGTTCGCGGGCGTGCGCGCCGGAGCGAAGTCTGCCGGACATCGCATTCTGTCGGATGGCGCAGCCGCCATCTCAACTCCCGCGCAATATAAGGACGCGCTGGCCGGCGTATGCGTGATCGCCGACTCCAAAGAGCGCGAGCAGAGAATCCGCAAAGCGCTCGACGAACTGACGCGCTCGGTCCCGGGCGCGCGCTGGCGCGAAGACGCGGCACTGCTCTCTGCCGTCGTGAACCTGACGGAGTTTCCTTCCGCGGTGCTGGGCAACTTCGACCGCGAATTCCTGGCGCTGCCCGAGGAAGTCCTGGTAACCGTCATGCGCGACCACCAGAAATACTTCGCCGTGGACGACGCCGGCGGCAAACTCGCGCCGCACTTCCTTGCGGTGCTCAACACCGACGGCGATCCCGACGGCCTGATCCGTCACGGCAACGAGCGCGTGCTGCGCGCGCGCTTCAACGACGCCCGCTTCTTCTGGGAGACCGACCAGAAGATCCCGCTCAAGCAACGCGTCGAAATGCTGAAGGCCGTCACCTTCCAAAAAGACCTGGGCAGCTATCACGCCAAGGCGGAGCGTGTGGCCGCGCTGGCTGACGAACTGTCCGCCGACCTCTCAAGCGCGGGCGTGAAGCTGAACCGCAACGCGGTGCACGAGGCGGCGTGGCTGGCCAAGACCGACCTCACCACGGAACTGGTGAAAGAGTTCACCGAACTGCAGGGCATCGTCGGCGGACTGTACGCGAAGGCGCAGAAGCACGCGGCGGCGGTCGGGGATGCTATCTACGATCACTACAAACCGGAGTCCATGGAAGAGGAAGCGCCACGCACTCTCGAGGGTGCAGTGCTCTCCATCGCTGACAAGGCGGATTCCATCGCGGGGATGTTCGCCCTGGGGAACCTGCCCACCGGATCGAGGGACCCGTTCGCGTTGCGCCGCCAGGCGAACGGCATTGTAAAGACCATCGCCGAGCGCAAGCTGCTGCTCAGCCTGCGGCGGATCTTCGAAGCGGCGCTCGAGTGCTACAAGGGTTCGGAGGCGGAAAAGAAGTTCAAAGGACACCACCGCGCCGATGCCATCCTCGACTTCCTGCGCGAACGGGTGGAGTTCTATCTGCGCGACACCTGCGGACTGGCCTACGATGTGGTGGCGGCCACGCTGGCGGCCGGCGGGGACGACGTAGTGGACGCGCTGGCCCGCGCCCAGGCCGTGGCGGGAGTGCGGGAATCCCCTGATTTTGAGGCCATTTCCAGCTCTTTCAAGCGCATGAAGAACATCCTGCGCCAAGCCGCGGAGGCAGGGAAGAAGCCGGCGCACACGCTGGATCCGGATGCCCTCAAGGAGGACGCGGAGAAGGCACTGGCGGCACGCATGCAGGTGACCGCGCTGCGCGTCGCGAACCTGCGGGAGAAGAAGGAATATGCCAAGGCCCTGAGCGAGATCTCCAAGCTCCGCCCGCTCATCGACGCCTTCTTCGACAAGGTGATGGTGATGGTGGAGGACGAACACTTGCGCGCCAACCGCCTGGCGCTGCTCGAAAAGCTTCTGGGCGACTTCTCCACCATCGCCGATTTTTCCGAGATCGTAACCGAAGGCAAGACTTCCTGAGAGGACTTATGAGCACGCAGACGCTTCCCGAGACGGAGACGCCAGAAACCTCGGCCACCAAGTACGTGTACTTCTTCGGCGGCGGCAAGGCCGAGGGCAACGGCAAGATGAAGGATGAGCTGGGCGGCAAGGGCGCCGGCCTGGCCGAGATGACCAACGCCGGCCTGCCCGTGCCTCCGGGCTTCACCATCCAGACCGACGCCTGCCGCGAATACATGAAGACGGGCGGCAAGCTCTCGCCCGAAGTGGACCACCAGATGCGCGGCGCGCTCGACCGCCTGCAGGAACTACAAAAGCAGAAGCTGGGAGTGGGCGAGAATCCGTTGCTGGTGAGCGTGCGTTCCGGCGCGAAGTTTTCCATGCCGGGGATGATGGACACCATCCTGAACCTCGGCTTGAACGACCAGAGCGTGGAGGCGCTAGCCAAGCGCTCGAAGAACCCGCGCTTCGCCGCCGACTCCTACCGCCGGCTCATCCAGATGTTCGGCAACGTGGTGCTTGACATTCCCAAGGCGGCCTTCGACGAGGTCTTCGACGCCAAGAAAAAACAGCGCAAGGCGAAGCTCGACACCGAGCTCGACGCCAAGGCGCTGAAGGAAGTAATCGAGGAATACAAGAAGGTGGTGAAGAAGCACACCAAGCGCGACTTCCCGCAGAATCCGCTGGAGCAGCTCATGCTGGCGCGCGACGCCGTCTTCCGCTCCTGGGACAACGACCGCGCCCGCCATTACCGCCGCATGAACAACATTTCCGACGACCTGGGCACCGGGGTCAACGTGCAGGCCATGGTCTTCGGCAACCTGGGTGAGACCAGCGGGACCGGTGTGGGCTTCACCCGCAACCCCTCCAACGGCACCAAAGAATTCTTCGGTGAGTTCCTGATGAACGCCCAGGGCGAGGACGTGGTGGCCGGCATCCGCACGCCCGTGCCCATCTCCCAGCTGGAAAAGGTCATGCCGAGTGTCTACCGCCAGTTGCGCGAGATCACCACGCGCCTGGAAAAGCACTACCGCGACGTGCAGGACTTCGAGTTCACCATCCAGGACGAGCGCCTGTACATGCTGCAGACGCGCAACGGCAAGCGCACCGGACTGGCCGCAGTACGCATCGCCATCGACATGGTGGAAGAAGGGCTCATCAACAAGGAAGAGGCCATCTTCCGCGTGGATCCCAACCAGCTCTACGACTTCCTGGTGCCCCGTCTGGACGAGAAAAAGACCAAGGTGGAAGTGCTGGCCACGGGCCTGCCGGCTTCCCCGGGCGCGGCGGTAGGGCAGATCGTCTTCACCGCCGACGAGGCGGTGGTCCAGGCCGGCCACGACAAGAAGAATCCGGTGATCCTGGTGCGCGCCGAGACCACGCCCGAGGACATCCATGGCATGGAGGTGGCGGCGGGCATCCTGACCTCACGCGGCGGCATGACCAGCCATGCCGCCGTGGTCACGCGCGGCATGGGCAAGTGCTGCGTGGCCGGCGCCGGCGACATCGAGGTGGACGACAAGGCGCGCGAGATGCGCGTCAAGGGCCAGGTCTTCAAGGAAGGCGACTGGATCTCACTCGACGGCACCACTGGGCGCGTCATCAAGGGGCGGCTTGGTACCGTGCCTGCCTCCCCGGACGATCCGGAGCTCAAGAAATTCATGTCCTGGTCGGAGCCCTTCCGCAAGATGGGAGTGCGGGCCAACGCCGACATCCCCCGCGACGCCATCCAGGCGCGCGCCTTCGGCGCCGAGGGCATCGGCCTGTGCCGCACCGAGCACATGTTCTTCGCCTCGGACCGCATCGCGCACATGCGCGTCATGATCCTGGCCTCCACGGAAAAAGACCGCCGGCGCGCCCTGCGCAGCCTGCTGCCCATGCAGCGCGCCGATTTCGTCGGCGTCTTCCGCGCCATGGACGGCTTCCCGGTCACCATCCGGCTGCTCGACCCTCCGCTGCACGAGTTCCTGCCCCGGCGCGAAGACTTGATGGTCGAGATCGCGCAGCTGGAGCTGACCAAACCCCGCTCGCCCAAGCTGCGCGAGCTGCGCACCCTGCTGCGCCGCGTGGAGGAGCTGCACGAATTCAATCCCATGCTCGGGCACCGCGGCTGCCGCCTGGGCATCACCTATCCCGAGATCTCGGAGATGCAGGTGCGTGCCATCTTCGAGGCCGCAGTCATTGTCACGAAGGAAGGCGGGAAAGTGCACCCCGAGGTCATGATCCCGCTGGTGAGCATGGTGAAGGAGATGTCGCATCAGGAGGCCATCGTCCGCCGCGTGGCGGAAGAGGTCTTCGCCGAGAAAGAGACGAAGGTCCCTTACCTGGTGGGCACCATGATCGAGCTGCCGCGCGCGGCGCTGGTGGCGGACGAGATTGCCAAGGTGGCGGAGTTCTTCTCCTTCGGCACCAACGACCTCACCCAGACCGCCTACGGCTTCTCCCGCGACGACATCAACAAGTTCCTCCCCGCCTACCTGGAGCAGGGCTTGCTCAAGCAGGACCCCTTCGCCGTGCTCGACCGCGAGGGCGTAGGGCAACTGCTGCGCTGGGCGGTGGAGCGCGGGCGCAAGACCAATCCCAAACTCAAGGTCGGCATCTGCGGCGAGCACGGCGGCGAGCCTTCCTCCGTCGAGTTCTGCCACATGATCGGATTGAACTACGTCTCCTGCTCGCCCTTCCGCGTGCTGACCGCGCGCCTGGCCGCCGCCCAGGCCGCCGCCGGGGAGCAGCTGAAGGCAGAAATGGGAAGGACAAAATGATTGAGAGGGAGACTCATCTGCCATGAGCATGGCCACGCGCAAGCAGGGGAACGTCGTCATCTTCGATCTGGAAGGCAAGCTGGGCCTGGGCCCGGCGGTGGACGACTTCCGCACCGGCTGGTCGGACGCCCTGGCGGCCGGATCGCGCAACGTAGTGGTGAACCTGGCCAAGGTGCCGCTCATCGATTCCTCGGGCATCGGCAGCCTGGTCCGCTGCCACGCTGCGGTGCTCGCACATGGCGGAAAACTAAGGATCGCAGGCGCCGGCGGGGTGGTCCGCCAGGCGCTGAAGCTCACCAACGTCGACCAGCTGCTGGAATTTCACGAGAGTGAAGCCAGCGCCCTCGCCTCTCTAGGCGCCTGACGAACTCCATCCCGGGACTGACTTGGTTCGCTGCCTTCTGCTAAGATTTGAGTGCGCGCTTCCTGCCTTGCACTGCGGTCCCCGTCGTCTAGCCCGGCCTAGGACATCGCCCTTTCACGGCGGTAACACGGGTTCGAATCCCGTCGGGGACGCCAACCTTACCTTTTCAGGTTCAAACGTCTCTAAGAATCTGAAAAGAGAGGTAGTTTGCTCGGTTCCAAATGAATCGCCAGAAAAGGTGAGTCCTTGAGGGAAGAACACCTTCTGCAAACGCTGTCTTTGATCGAGCGATGCTCTCGACCAAAGCTCGGCGGGGTTCTTTAAGAGCTTCTTGGCAAAGGCCAAGACAGCCGCAATGTCTAAGTCCTCAGAAGCAGCTTCTCGTAGCTCTGCCTCTGCGTTCTCTATCTCAGCCTTCAGTCTCCTAATCTGTTCCTCATACGTGTTCTGGTCAATGCGGCTTTCCAGCAGTAAGTCTATGAGTCGTTGCTTGCGTCCGGTTAGTTTTGCCAGCTTTTGAGTAATAGCCCTTACCATCTCCTGCGCGTCAGACTGTTTTTGATTCCAAACGTTCGTTACGACCTCACAGAACAGGCGGAGACAGGACTCTTTTGGCTCTAGCCTGTGCAACAACGCGACAAACTGGGCTTCTAGCTTCTCCTTCCGTATCTTGACCGACTTACACTTTCCATTTCGACAGTGGTAATAGGGGTAGTGCTTGTTGCGACCTTTGGACGAACTTCCCGTTAGTGGTTGACCACAGGCCTTGCAGCGGATGAAGACTCTTAGTGAGAAGTCTTGGTGATTGCGGCTGTGGGGTACAACGGTGATCCGCCTACCGTCGAAAACATCCTGAACACGTTGGAAAAGCTCTTCGGAAATGAGCTGTTCAAACTTGCCGCGCTCCTTCATGCTCCATGAAGGTATGACCACCCATCCTGCATAGATAGGATTGCGAAGTATGCTTTCTAGCGTCTGGTTGCTGAGTGGTAGGTTAGCCTGAGTCCGAAGCCCTAAGGCAGTAACCCTTCGCAAGACCTCACGTCTGCTCAACGCTCCCGTGGCGTATAGTTCAAACGCTTTCGTAATGAGTGGGGCGCGTTCAGGGTCAGGAATGAGGTTCGGGCCATTTTGAACAGGGACGTTCAAGTAGCCAAGTGGCCCACGGAAGGGGAATCGCCCAACAGTGGCCGACCGTTGCATCCCGAGTCTTGTACGTTCCGCTTTCCTATCGTTGTCAAACTGGTTGAACGCTCCATAGATGTTCAGCATGAGGTTGCCAGCCGGGGTCTCATCCACATTTTCCATGACGGACCGCAACTTAATTCCGACTGCTTCAAGTTGGGCAATCACGACGATTTGGTCCGCCATGTCGCGGGAGAAGCGGCTCAGGTCATGCACGACAACGAAGCCGATTTTGTGACGATTGCTCTTACAGTAGGCAATCATCTTCAAGAATTCGGGGCGGTCTATGGTCTTGGCCGACTCGCCCTTATCCCGAAAGACTTGGTCAACGGGCCAGCCGTTCTTGTTGCAGTGGTCAATTGCCCTTGCCTCTTGGGTAGGCAAGCTGAGGTTCTGTACCTGGTCTTTTGTAGAGACGCGGCAGTAGATGACCGCTTGTGTACCTCGCGGTTGCGAGTTTTTTGTTTTCGTCATTCGGAACCCTTTGCTTGACACGGAATAAGCTGCCCCAACCTATGAGGCAGCGTATCCGTACTAACTAACAGGACTTTGGATGGGCCTAACACTTAGTGAACGCTCGCGGGTTCTTCGCGTTTACCCATTCGTTGCACAAACTCAGTTGTTAGAATGTCCGCAATCGCGTACATCTGGTCACAGAGCTTATCAAGCTCCGTGTCTGACAGGTCGCATCCCGAACCCATCAACTCCCTGCATTTAGCCAAACTGAGCCGTTTGTCCGGCTTTCTACCTTCGGGCAACTCGACAGTCAGGGATGCTGGTGACTGAGAGTCTCTTGCCCCAGGCCACCCGAGCTTGTACATTCAAGCTACGCGGGCGACCCCTTGTCGCACTTTTTCATTGTATAATTATAGCAAACTGTAGTACAAATGTCAAGCACAATAGTGGCACAGACACTCAAATCCAGGCTAGGCGACTCCCTTGTTGCCCTTTTTCAGTGTATAAGTATAGCAAACTGTAGTATAAATGTAAAGGTAAATCATGGCACAGACACCAGAACCCCGACCAGCCGCCATTCTAAAAGCTCCGGTGACAGTGACCTTCCGGACTACTCCCTGCGTGTGGAAGATCAGGCCAGCTAAGAACGTCACGGTCATTGTGAACGGGCAGCGCGTGAACCCGATGCGCTTCTACGCCAAGGCAGGAGACTGGCTTAAAGGCATCTACCTTGACCCGTGGAGCGCCCGCGACCGGTTCCTGAGCCTAAGGACCGAGAAAGAGCTTCTGGGCTTCCTAAACGAAACAGGCTTCTTTTCTGTGAAGTATGGAAAAGGGAAAGGCTTTTGGGAGTATAGGGATTTCCAGGCTTGGCAGCTTGTAATGAGGGAGTTCCTGCGACGCCCACCAGCGAAATGGGTCAAGTGGTTAGGTTCGCTTACTTTCGATGCGCGGATGATCGTCCGAGCCTTGCAGCTACATGAGGACCTTCGGGTTAGGTTCTGGTGGAAGGGCACAAAGCATTTTGCGGGGATTCTGGCGGAGGACAGCCTCACGGCGATTCTGGCGACGATCTACGTTGACCACTTGCGGGGTGCGAAGTTTAGGTTTTGTGCCCGACACGATTGCCGGAAACCGTTTGAGCTAGTTTCTAAGCACCGGAGGAGGTATTGCAGCCAATACTGCGCCCACTTTCAATCACTGAGACGACTCCGGGCGAAGAAAACGGCGGGAGAAGAGGATTCGTGAGCCGTCAAACGATAACTGAATGACTGTGCGGTTCCGCGAACAAGGTTCCGAATGGGCACGAAAACCATTCCGACAAATGCCGTCTCGGACGCACTTCGCGGCTGGCCCTTCCGGGCCGTATTTGTAAGTTATTGATTCTAGGACTGTTATTTAAGTCGTACTACGAACTTTCACCATTGGAGAATCGCAGGATTGCTTGCAAGTATCTGATTCAACATTAGTTATCAGAGATACCGCCAGCAATAAAAGAGGTCAATTCCGGCAATCAGCTTACGCGACACACCTAGGTTTCAACGTATGATTTGGTGAGGAAAATGGCTGGCAAGTCCTCATCGCTGCTCGACACGCGGGTCATCTACTGCGGGGACAATCTGGAGCAGCTAAAGAAACTGCCGGATGCCTGCGTTGACCTGATCTACATAGACCCGCCGTTCAACTCCAATCGAAATTATGAAGTGTTTTGGGGCGAGACGAAGGAAACGCGGTCCTTCGAGGATAGGCACGAATCCACACAAGCCTACATTGATTTCCATGCGGCTACGGTGCGTTGAACTGGCCCGCGTGCTGAATCATCCACTCAGCTTAGGATGCAGTCAGGCAATTGATTGCCGGTGAAAGGAAAGGTCCACCGTGCAAGAATTGCCTATTGTATCAATTCACCATGAGCCAAAATCTGAACTGCTTGCTTTCCTGCGTCCATTCCTGTGCCTTCTGTGGGA
>DASYVL010000075.1 GCA_035937135.1 Terriglobales bacterium | reverse complement strand
AATCTGGTCCGCGGCCTTGTTCAGCCCCTGGAAGGGCCCGACGCTGGGCAGCATCTTGGCGATGCTGGAGAGTGACCCGAGCTTCTTCACCTGGCGTAACTGGTCGCGGAAGTCCGCGAGGGAAAAGCCGCCGCCGGTGATGGCCTTGGCGGCGAACTCCGCGGCCTTCTTCTTGTCGATGTGTTCTTCCGCCTTCTCGATGAGCGAGAGGATGTCACCCATGCCCAGGATGCGGCCCACGATGCGGTCGGGATGGAAGGGCTCGAGGGCGTCGTACTTCTCGCCCACGCCCAGGAACTTGATGGGCTGGCCGGTGACGTGGCGGATGGAAAGCGCGGCGCCGCCGCGGGCGTCGCCATCCATCTTGGTGAGGATGACGCCGGTGAGCGCGAGCTTCTTGTGAAACTCTGCGGCGGAGCGCACGGCGTCCTGGCCGGTCATGGAATCGGCGACGAAGAGGATTTCCTGCGGGTTGAGCAGGCGCTTGAGCGACTGCATCTCCTCCATGAGCTGCTCGTCGATGTGCAGGCGGCCGGCGGTGTCCACGATAACCACGTCGCAGCTGCTGGTGACGGCTTCGCGCCGGGCTTCCTTGGCGAGCCTCTCGACGGTTGCGGTGTTGGCCTCGCCGACCTGGCCTTCGTAGAGGTTGGACTTTACTGCCTCGGCGACGATCTTCAACTGCTCGCGCGCCGCCGGGCGATAGACGTCCACGCTCACCAGCAGAGGGCGCCGCCCGTTCTTCTTCAGCCAGGCCGCGAGCTTGCCCGAGGTGGTGGTCTTGCCCGAGCCTTGCAGGCCGGCCATCAGGATCACGGTGGGCGGCTGCGAGGCGAACTTCAGCTTGGCCGTGTCTTTCCCCAGGATGGCGATCAGCTTGTCGCGGACAATCTTCACCACTTGCTCGGCGGGGGAGAGTGAGGTCATCACCTCCTGGCCAACGGCCTTGGCGCGGATAGCTTCGAGCAGCTGCTGGACCACGTCCTGGTGGACGTCGGCTTCGAGCAGCGCCACGCGCAACTCGGCCAGCGCTTCTCCGATGTTCTCTTCGGTGAGCGTGCCCTGGCCGCGCAGGTTCTTGAAGGCGTGCTGGAGCTTGTCGGTGAGGTTCTCGAACATGGGATGTCATTCGATTTTATCAGTCTTACGAGTTGTCATTCTGAGCGCAGCGAAGAATCCATGCATTTGCTGTGCGCGCCAGAATGCACAGATCCTTCTCTCGGCAAGACCCAAAGCGCCTCGCTCAGGATGACAACGGAAAGAGGGCGGCGTCGTGAGTCCTATGCGGCGAAGGCTTCTTTCGCCGCCGCCACCGTGTTGCAGTGGATGGTGACGGTGTCCTCGACGCGGCGGGCGTAGCCGCCGGCATAGGTGACCATCACCGGAAGGCCCCGGGCGCGGGCTGCGCTGAAGATCAGCGCATCTCTTTGTTTCAGGCCGTCGAGGGTAAGCGCCAGGCCGCCGAGCTGGTCTTCGCGGTAGGGGTCGGCGCCGGCGAGATAACAGAGCAGGTCGGGCTGGAACTGGCGCAGGCCGGAGCTGAGCGCGTTGTCCAGCCAGGCCAGGTAGTCGCTGTCGCCGGTGCCGTCGGGAAGGTGGACGTCGATGGAGGAGGGCGGCTTCCACGCCGGGTAGTTCTTCGCCTGGTGCAAGGAGATGGTGAAAACGTCTCCCACGGCCGCTTGCGGACGCTGATGCGTGCCCAGGGTGGCGGGCGAGAACGAAGGCAGCGCGGCGGGCTCCCCGGCGGGCTGGGCGAAGATGGCGGCGGTGCCGTTGCCGTGGTGGACGTCGCAGTCCACGGTCATGGCGCGCGCGATCTTCTTCTCCTTCTGCAGGTGGCGGATGGCCACGGCCACGTCGTGGATCATGCAGAAGCCCTCGCCGTGATTGGGGAAAGCGTGGTGGAAGCCGCCACCCAGGTTAAAGCCCACGCCGTCGCGCATCGCGCACTCGGCGGCCAGGATGGAGCCGCCCGCGGCCAGCCAGAAGGCGCGCACCAGCTCCGGCGAGTAGGGGACCTCGAGCAGCAATTCTTCCTCGTCGGAGAGGGTGCCGGTGCGGAGCTTGCGGACGTAGTCGGCGGTGTGCACCAGCAGGATGTCGTCGTCCGAGGCGGGCTGGGGCTCTAGGAAGTCCTCCGGGACGGCCAGGCCCGTCTCCAGCAGCCGCTGGTGGATGAGTCGGTACTTCTCCGCCGGGAAGACGTGCGCGCCCAGGGGCAGGTAGTAGCCGTCGCTGTAAATCAGCTTAAAGGGCAACATGGAACAGGTCCTTCGCTGCGCTCAGGATTTCGCCTGCAGGCTCCCGCTCGGCTTCGCGTCGCTCACGTCTGCAAGGCGGCTCAACATCCGAGGCCCCGGAAGAGGGTAGTCGCCACCCCACGGAAACACAAAATCCTCAAAAGAAACCTGTCCCGGGCGAAACTCTTTGGCCCAGATCGCGTTTCTACCAGTGAGGGATTGGGAATCGTAGGACAAAGGGGAAAATCATGACCAAGAAGTGGATAGCAATCGCGGCAGCGGCGCTGCTGGTGCTAGGCAGCGGGTCGCTGGCCTTCGCCAAGTTTGCAGGCCGAGCCGGACACATGGGCCACATGGGGATGTTCGGCGAATGGAAGATGGCACAGCTGGAAGCCCGGCTGAAGCTGACGCCGGAGCAGTCCAAACAGATGCGCGACATCGTCGGCGCGCGGCACGAGAGGCTGAAGGGCGACTTCGATGCCGGACGCGATGACCGCCAGGCCCTGGCGCGGGAGATCTTCAAAGACAACCCCAACCAGGCGGAGATCCAGAAGCGCGTCTCGGCCATCCAGGAGCGGCACAACGCGATGATCAGCCAACTGGTGACCGCGGGCCAGGACTTCAACAAGACCCTGACCCCGGAGCAGCGCGTCGAGATGCAGAAGATCATCGACGAGCACGCCCAGGTGGGCAACAAGATGCGCGAGCATCGGGGCCAGCACAGGATGGGCCGCGAGGGCCAGCCGGAGTCCCAGCCCGCACCCAAGTAAACAAAACAGGTTGCTACAGAGAGCCCGCTGCGGCGGGCTCTTTTTTTGTCAGGCGGGCTTCAAGCGGGGGACTGGGGCTGGGCGCGTAATCGCACCCATAGCAGATTGAGGAGCGCGATGACGGTGGTGGTGGCGAGAATGACGACCTCGGTCTTGCCGATGCCGCTCACCAGGACGAGCGAGAACGCGATGCCGAGAGCGGCCATCAGCGTCCCCGCGAGCAGGCGGAAGCGCGCAGCTTCCGGCTGCTTGCGGCGCAATACCACGAGCGCCGCGCAGGTGAGTCCGTAGTAGAAGAGCCGCGCGGCGGAAGAGAGCGCCACGTTCCAGCGGAAGGTGCCGTACACCGCCAGTCCCCACATCAGCGACGCCCACAGGACAATGGAGACATTCGGCGTGCGGAAGCGGGGATGGATGGCAGCGAAGACCGTCGGGAGGTCGCGATTCTCGGCCATGGCGAAGGGGATGCGCGGCCCGGCCAGCATCATGGCGCTGAGATATCCGTAGAGCGAGACCAGGGCACCGGCGGTGACCAGCACCGCGCCCGGCCCGCCGAGGAAGAGCCGCGCCGCCGCGGCCAGCGGACGTTCAGTCTGCGCGGCGTTGGGGAGCGCATAGACCACCACGGTCTGCACCAGCGTGTACAGGATCGTCACCACCAGCAGCACGCTGAACAGGGCGAAGGGCGCGTCGCGTTGCGGGTCCTTCGCCTCGCCCATAGGGGTGAGCGCCGATTCAAAGCCTCCGTAGGCGAACACCAGCAGCAGAACCGCCTGCACCCAGTCATGCCATGAAGCATGGACCGGGGGAGGCGGAGGGCCGCTGGGGCTGTGCGTCGCCAGCCAGACGCCGCCCACGGCGATGAAGGCGACCAGCGTCGCGATCTTGGCCACAGTGGAAACGTTGCTGAGCCAGGCTCCCGCGCTGACGCCGCGGTAGTTGACCACGGCCAGCACGCCGATGAGCAGCGTGAGGACGGCGAGGCGGCCGGCCGGGGCTTGTGCGCCGGACCAAAACTCTCCCAGGTAGTTGACGAACAGGTTGGTGGCGGCGGCGGGCGCGGTCACGCGCGCCAGCCAGAGGAGCCATCCCATCAAGATGCCGACCGGGCGGCCGAAGGCGGAGCGCGCGTAGAGGTAGGGTCCTCCAGCGGCGTCGAACTGCGAGGCCACCTCGGCGAAGCAGCCCATCAGCGCCACCATGCCCAGCGCGGTCAGCAGATAGGCCAGCGGGCTGGCGCGGCCCAGGAGACCCGCGATGATCGAGGGCAGTCCGAAGATGCTCGAGCCGATGATGGAGTTCAGCACCAGCGCCGCCAGGCTCCAGCGGCCGATGGCGCGGACCAGTTGGGTTGGGGGCGGTGAGGTCACAGAGTGGGCGGGAGATTACCACGAACGCCGGATGGCCGATTTGTCATTCTGAGCCCGTTCCAGCGGGCGAAGAATCTATGCGTTTGCTCTTCCGGAAAAATGCATAGATCCTTCGGTCAGGATGACGAATCAAAATCAACCGCAAGGTCCTTCGCCGCCTGCGGCGGGCTCAGGATGACAAAATCACAATCAACCAGGCAGGGGAGCCGGCGCTTCTAGCGCTTCTTGTCTTTGGTGGTCGGCGGGGCGGGCGGAGTGACGCTGCGGCGGATGGGTACGATGGCGCCGCGGGCCGGGTCGGCCTGGGCGGCGCCGCGCGTCAGCACTTCCTTCTGGATGTAGGCGACGAACTCCTGCATCTGGCGCTGCATCTCCTCCATGCGCGCACGCATCTCCAGGATGATGGCCATGCCGGAGATGTTCACGCCCAGGTCGCGCGCCATTGAGAGGATGAACTCCAGCCGCTCCAGGTCCTGCTCGGTGTAGAGGCGGGTGTTGCCCTCGGTGCGCGAGGGCTTCAGCAATCCTTCGCGCTCGTAAAGCCGTAGCGTCTGGGGATGGATGCCGTACATCTCGGCGACGGCCGAGATCATGTAGGCCCCGTCCTTCTTTCGTTTTGCCATTTCAAATTCTTTCGCCACGGATTAACGCGGATCGTCGCGGATCAACCAAATCACGCAATCGCTCAAGCATTAGAGTCACCCAATCTGTTTCCACAGTTCCGCCCGCGGGTCTTCCGGATTCAGCTTGGCCAGCTCGCGCAGGATCTCTTTCGAGCGTTCGTCGTGCACCGCGGGCACGACGATTGTGACCTCGACGATCTGGTCGCCGCGTGCGCCGTTCTTCATCGCCGAGGGCACGCCCTTTTCGCGCAGGCGGAGGCGCTTGCCGGTGGGCGTCCCCGGGGGGATCTTTACTTCGGCGCGGCCGTCGATGGTCGGGACCTCGATCTTCGCGCCCAGCGCGGCTTCGGTGGCGGAGACGGGGACGGTCAGGTGGATGTCGTCGCCGTCGCGGCGGAAGACGGGGTGGTCGCCGGCGCGGACGATGATGTAGAGGTCGCCCGCGGGGCCGCCCAGGATGCCGGCGTTGCCCTTGCCGGGAAGACGGATGCGCTGGCCGTCGCGCGTTCCCGGCTTGAGGCGCACTTCGAGGGGCTCGTTGCGGTGGATGGCGCCTTCGGCGTGGCAGAAGCTGCACGGCGTTCGCGCTTTGCCCGAGCCGCCGCAGCGCGGACACTCGAGGTTGAACTTCATGCGCCCGCTGGTCTGCGTCACCTGGCCGGAGCCGCCGCACTCCGGGCACGTCCCGCTGCCCTTCAGGAATCCCTGGCCGTGACAGTGCGTGCAGGCCTCGCTGTGGTTGATGCTCACGCGCACCACGCCGCCGCGGATGGCCTGCCAGAACGGGACCTCGACCCGATACTCCAGGTCGCTGCCGGCGGCGGGACCGGGGGGCTCCGAGCCGCGTCCGCCGCTAAAGATGTTGGAGAAGATGTCGCGGAAGCTGCCGCCGCGTTGGGCGCCGGGTTCGGAGAAGTCGAAGCCGCCGAAGTCGAAGGGGACGCCCTGGGCGCCTCGTCCACCTGCGCCTCCGGGCGCGCCGCCGTGGAAGCCGTATCCGCCGCGGGCCGCGGCTTCAGCCGCCGCCGGATCGATCTGGTCGGAGTAGAAGCCGAGCTGGTCGTAGACCTTGCGCTTCTTGGGGTCGCTGAGGACGTCGTTGGCTTCGGAGAGGGCTTTGAACTTCTCTTCGGATGCTTTGTTGCCGGGATTCAAGTCGGGATGATATTTGCGGGCGAGCTTCTTGAAGGCCTTGCGGATTTCCTCGGTGGAGGCGCTTTTCTTGACGCCCAACGTCCCGTAATAGTCCTTCGTTGCAGTCGCCATGGTCCGTGTGGCACAGCCGTCCCCGGCTGTGCGCTAGGGCTTCTCCTTGTCCTTTTCCGGCACGCGCGTGGCCTGACAGGCCACCACCTGCCAGCGGCCGTTGCGCTTCAGGAACGTTCCGGTGTTGCGGTAGTAGTGGGTCTCGGCCGTGCCGTCCTTGTTGGTCATGTGCTGGATGAGGCGGAAGTTCATGACCGCCATGTTCCCGTAAGCGTTCACGGTGACGTCGTCGGCGTCGTAGGCGGCCTTGGGGTCGTCGGGCTGGGGCGGCTCGTCGAGCGACTTCAGGATGTCGGCCTTGGTGATGGTGACGCCCGCCGAGCGCGTATAGATGAGGTCGTCGGCAAAGAAGCGGTCGTAGACCGAGTTGTCGTTCTTGCTGACACCCGTCAGGAACTCGTGCAGCAGGGCGGTGAGTTGGTCGGCGGTGGATTGCTTGGCGGCGAGGCAGGGAAGGGCGAGAGCAAGAACGAGTGTAAGCAGGACCAGTTTTCGCAGCATAGTGGTCACCTTTGTGCTTGCCTTTTTCACAACATCCCGAGCGTAGCGAGGGAGCCCTCCCCTCACGGAAATCTTCCTGGAGGTAGGGCTCCCTCGGTTCGCAAACCCGGCGCGCCTTGGGATGCAAATCAGAAAAGGAACCGCTTACTTCTTTTCCTCCACGTCCACGTACTCGGCGTCGATGACGCCCTCGTCCTTCTTCTTGTCCGAGGCGGCTTCGCCGGGCTGTTCGCCCCCGGGAGCGCCGGCGCCGCCCTGCGGCTTGGCGGCCTTGTACATCTGCTCGGCCAGCTTGTGGGAGGCAGCGGTCAGGCTGTCGCGGGCGGAGTTCATGGCCGCCGTGTCCGTGCCCTCGAGCGCCTTCTTGGCCTCGGCCAGAGCTGACTCGACCTCCGATTTCTCCGAGCCGGAGATCTTGTCACCCTGCTCCTTCAGCATCTTCTCGACGTTGTAGACGAGCGAATCGAGGTGGTTGCGGGCCTCGATCTCCTCGCGCCGCTTCTTGTCCTCCTCGGAGTGGGCGTCGGCATCCTTGGCCATGCGCTCCACCTCTTCCTTGGAGAGGCCGGAAGACGAGGTGATGGTGATCTTCTGGTCCTTGCCCGTAGCCACGTCCTTGGCGTTGACGTTCAAGATGCCGTTGGCGTCGATGTCGAAGGTGACCTCGATCTGCGGCACGCCGCGCGGAGCGGGCGGGAGGCCCGTCAGGTGGAACTTGCCCAGGGTGCGGTTGTCGCGCGCCATGGGACGCTCCCCTTGCAGCACATGTACCTCGACCGAGGTCTGGCTGTCGGCCGCGGTAGAGAAGGTCTCCGTCTTCTTGGTGGGGATGGTGGTGTTGCGCGGGATCATTCCCGTGGCCACGCCGCCCAGGGTCTCGATGGAAAGGGTGAGCGGGGTGACGTCGAGCAGCAGCAGGTCCTTGACCTCGCCGCCCAGCACGCCGGCCTGTACCGCCGCGCCGATCGCGACCACTTCGTCGGGGTTCACACCCTTGTGCGGCTCCTTGCCGAAGAGCTCCTTCACCAGCGCTTGAATGCGGGGCATGCGGGTCTGGCCGCCCACGAGCACCACTTCGTCGATCTTCTTGGTGTCGATGCCGGCGTCCTTCATCGCTTGCTTGCAGGGGCCGACGGAGCGCTGGATGATGTCCTCCACCAGCTGCTCGAGTTTGGAGCGCGAGAGCTTCTTTACCAAATGCTTGGGCCCGGCGGCATCGGCGGTGATGAAGGGCAGGTTGATCTCGGTCTCCATGGTGGTGGAGAGCTCGATCTTTGCCTTTTCCGCGGCGTCGCGCAGGCGCTGCATGGCCATCTCATTGCCCTTGGAGCGCAGGTCGAGGCCTTCATCCTTCTTGAACTCTTCGGCGAGCCAGACCACGATCCGCTGGTCGATGTTGTCGCCGCCCAGGTGGGTGTCGCCGTTGGTGGACTTCACCTCGACCACGCCTTCGCCGACCTCCAGGATGGAGACGTCGAAGGTGCCACCGCCGAAGTCGTAGACGGCGATGGTCTCGTCCTTCTTCTTGTCCAAGCCGTAGGCGAGCGCAGCCGCCGTGGGCTCGTTGACGATGCGCTTCACGTCGAGGCCGGCAATCTTGCCCGCGTCCTTGGTGGCCTGGCGCTGCGAATCGTTGAAGTAGGCC
>DASYVL010000074.1 GCA_035937135.1 Terriglobales bacterium | reverse complement strand
TGACCCTTGTCGCCCCGCACCACCTCATAGCGGATGGTGTCGCGGGAGAAGGAGAGCCAGCCGTAATCAAAGGAGGCGAACAGGCCGCTACCGCTAAAGTGCGCCACCGGGTAGCGGACGGCGGGGTTGTCGCCGGGGTTGACCAGTTCGCCCTCGGAACTGGTGCCGCTCCGCGAGGAGGCTTTGATCTGTCCCCAGAGCGGCAGCGCGGAGAGACAGAACGCCACCACACATCCGTAGAAAGCAAACCGGCGAAGGAAGGGATTCATAGTCCTGGATTTCCCCAGCGACAGGGGAAGGTCTCTATTCTAGCGTCTTTGAGGGTGGCGCGGTTACTTCTGGCCGGAGTCCGCCGCCTTGGCGCTGCGATTCACTTCCAGCTTGAAGGGCAAACGGAAGCCGCTGGTCGAGGTCACCACGCCCTCGAAGGTGTTGGGGCCGAGGGCCAGGGGGAGGACAGTCTGGAAGCGCACACCGTCGGAGGAGTTTTCGGTGGTGAGCTCGGTGCCCGCCAGCTCGACCTTGCGGACGCCCCGGAAGCCTAGCGCCTGGCCCCGGGCCAGGATGGCGGCGCTCGAAGTCTCGAGCACCCCGCTCGGAGGATCGAGCCAGCGAACCTGCGGGCGGCTGAGCTTGAAGCTCATCTTGGTTTGCGCGTTGTCGGTGGCGCGAGCGACCACTGTCACCTTGGTCCAGGAAGAGCTTAAAGAGAGGTCGATGAATTCAAACTCCACGCTCTGCGGGGAAAGCGTCTTGAGCGAAGCGGGCTTGTCGTTCACCAGCACGGCGCTGATGCCGCTGCCCTGGACCGCGGTACCGCGCACGGTGGAGGAAACGGTCTCCACTTGCGCGCCGTCCTCCACCCCCGCCGGCTCCACGATCTGCAGCGTGGGGGCGCCCGCCCGGGATGGCGAACTCGAAGCAGCGGGCGCGGGCGACGGCCTCGCGGCCGAAGCCGTCGTGCTGGTGCTGCCGGCGGCCACGCGATTCACTTCCAGCTTGAAGGCCACGCGGAATCCGCTGCTCCCGACCGCTACTCCCTGAAACGTGTTCTGCCCCAGGGCCAGCGGCAGGATGGTGTGGAACTCCACTTTGCCATCGGCCAGCTTTTCCAGAGTCAGAGAGATGCCCGCCAGCTCCACCTTCTCCACGCCGTTGAACCCGACAGCGGTCCCTTGCGCCAGGAGGGCGGTGGCGGCGGTTTCGACGGCCCCGCCCGGAGGATTCATCCAGTGCACGGCCGGCCGGCTGAGCTTGAAGCTGAGCCGCGATTGGGAGTTGTCGGTGGAGCGGGCGACCACCGTGACCGGGGTCCAGGCCTCCGTCAAGGAAAGGTCCGCCGCCTCGAACTGCACGCTCTGCGCGGTGATCGCCTTCAAGGAGGCGAGTTTGTCGTTGACCAGGACGGCGCTGATGCCGCTGCCGTGAATGGCAGTGCCGCGCAGAACGGCGCCCGCCGTCTCCACCGACTTGCCCTCCTCCACGCCCGCGGGATCCCCGACCTGCAGCGTGGGAGGAGGCATAGGCTGGGGCGCCGGCGGAGGCCCCGTCTGAGCCGCGGGCTGGGATACAGCCGGCGCCGGCGAAGAAGTGGGCGGAGGAGCAGATTGCGCCACCGGCTGGGATACGGCCGGAGAAGACGCGCGCGGTGGAGCGGACTGCGCCGGAGGAGGCGAGGCCGAGGCGACCGTCTTGGGCTTGACCGGTCCTTTGTAGGCCTTCACCAGATTCAGAAGCAGAGTTGAGTCTGCGCCCACGGCGCGCAGGCGTTTGTCCACGTCGTCGGTGACCTCGAAGTCCACGCCGTACTGATTGGCCAGGGAGGCGACGCGCGTCTTGGGCAGGTCGTTGCGCAGGGCCGTTTCCACCTCTTCCAGGGTTAGCGCCGGCGGACCGGGGGGAGGCTTCCGCGTCACGTCCAGGCTGAAGTTCTGGCGTTGGCCGGTGCTGGCAACTACGGAACCCTGCAGATTGTTGGAGCCGACGGTCAGCGGGACGCTCGCGGCCTCGAATTCTACCGAACCGTCCTCACGGCGGCGCAGCGTTGCCAACTGCCCCGCTACCTCCACCCGGTCCACGTCGCGGAAGCCCACCGCCAGGCCGCGCACCCGGACCCCTGATTCAGCCACCTCGGCGCCCCTGCCCGGTTCGAGCACCCGCACCTCCGGCCGGGTGACCTTGAAGGTCATCTGACTGACCGACTTGTCGGTGGCCGTAGCCACCACCACCACCGCGCTCATCCCTGCGCTCAGTGGCAGGTCGCGCAGGTCGAACTCCACCGTCTGCGGCGCCAGCGGCTTGAAGAACGCGCTCTGGCCGTTGACCGAGACCGAGGCAATGCCTGAGGCGTGGCTGGCGATGCCGCGCACGTGCAGGGTGGGGTCGTAGGCGGGGACGGTGCGGCCCTCCTCGGCCCCGGTGGGCTCCAGCATGCTGATGGTGGGCGGTGGAGCGGTGGGCGCCGGCGGCGCCTCCTTCGCCTTAAGCATGGCGACGATGTCGTCAAAGTTCTGCGTGCCGTCAACCAGGTCCTGGTACGAGAAACTGTTGCTCATCACCAGCTTGTAGTTGCCCGACTGCAGGATTCCCTTCCGGACGTGGGAGAAGTGATAGGTCCCGCCGGTCCGGAACTTGAACTCCGCCGCCCCAGTGCTGGTTCCCCAAACGCGCCACTGTTGGGCCGCGGCCAGGTCGGAGCGCCGGAGTTCGAAAGCGTGCCCCTTGTCCTGCTCTGGGGCGAGGACCTCATAGCGCATGGTGTCGTGGCTGATGTAGAGCCAGCCCAGGCAGGCGCTCATGGCGTGCCAGTGCGCCACGGGGTAGCGCAGGATGGCTTCGCCGTTCGGGCCGAAGATCAAATCCGGTCCGCCGCTGTTCTGATTGAGGAGGACTTCGCCGCGGGCCGCGCGTTTCTCATCTGCGGCGGCTTGCGACGCGACAGACTGGGCCTGCAGAGCGAGGGCACAAGCGGCGAGCAGTGCTACCCCTGCGGCCCGGGACCACAGCCGCAGCCGGGATTTCATCGGCGCCTCTTCATGATGTCTTCTTCGGTCTGCTTGGCCTTCTGTGCCTTGCTCAGACCTTTCTGGGCGACGGAGTTGGAGGGATCCAAGGCGAGCGCCTGCTGGAAGGTGCCCACGGCAGCTCCGTAATCGCCGCCATCCACCTGGGACTGGCCCAGCCTGGCCAGGTCGCGGGCCTTGCGTTTCTTATTGCCGCCCGAGTCCGCTTCTTCTGCCGGAGCCTTGCGCGCCGGAGTCTCCTTGGGCCGGGTCACGGCCGCCGGCTCGCTTTCCTTGACGGCTTGCAGCGGCTTCTCCACTTGGATGTCATTCCTCACATGCTTCACCCCGGCGACGCCCGCGGCCAGAGCGCCGGCCATGTCCGCTTCGTTCTGTCGGTTGGTTTTACCGGTGAGAGTCGCCACTCCGTTTTCCACCCTGGTATCAAAGGAAGCGTTGCGGGTCGAATCCGAAGACGCCAGCGTGCGCTTGACCTCCGCCAGGATGGCCGCGTCATCGGGCTGGGCAGGAACCGCGGCAACGCTGGAGGGCTGCGCCTCCGCCGTGCCCGGGCCGTGATAGTAGAGGTAAGCCCCTCCCGCGATGACCACCGCCACCAGCAGAATGAGCACCGTGATCCACACTCCGCTGCTGCTACTGGAGGGTGGCTCAGCAAACCTGGGGTAAGCGGGGGGAGCGGCGGCCGGGACCCGCGGCGGCGGCATCGCCCGTGGCGGCGTCATCGCCCGCGGGGGCGTCATCGCCCGCGGAGGGGTCATGGGGCGCACCGGGGTCATGCGGCGCGCGCGCGAAGGAGCGGCCGGGGCCGGCGCTGCGCTCAGCGCCTCCGGCGTGTAAAAGGCGGTGGTGGCCCATTGCTGCGGCTGGTCGAGCGCCGCCGACATCTCGTCGGCGGTCTGGAAGCGGCGCGTGCGGTCCTTCTCCAGCGCCTTCATCAGCAGCAGGGAGAGCGCTTCAGGGATGTCCAACTCCGGACAGAGCTCATGCGGCGGCGTGGGGATGGTCTGGATGTGGTGCAGCAGCAGGCCCACGGGAGTGTCGGAGTCGAAGGGCAGGTGGCCGGTGAGCATCTCGTAGAGCACCACGCCCAGGGAGTAGAGGTCGGCGCGGCCATCGATGGCGTCGCCCTGCTTGCCCATGGCCTGCTCGGGAGAGATGTACTGCGGCGTGCCCACCACCATGCCGGTCTTGGTGGGGGTGTAGCCGCCGCCCAGGTCCATGGCGCCTTCGCGCACCTTGGCGATGCCGAAGTCCAGCACCTTCACCAGCTCGGAGCCGTCCTCCTCGGTCACCATCAGGATGTTGTCAGGCTTGATGTCGCGGTGGGTGATGCCCAGGTGATGCGCGGCGGTCAAGGCCGCGGCCACCTGGCGCGCGATGTTCAGCGCCCGATCCACCTGCAGCGGCCCTTCGCGCTGGATGACCGCGCGCAGGTCGCGCCCCTCCACGCATTCCATGATGATGAAGGGACGGCCGTCCTCGGTGGTGTCCAGGTCGTCCACCCGAACCGCGTTGGGATGCTGCAGCTTGCGCGTGACCACCGCCTCCGTGCGAAAGCGCCGGATGAAGGCGTCATCGTCCATCAGCTTGGTGCTGACGACTTTCAGGGCGCGAATCTCGCCGAAGGCCAGATGCTTGGCGCGATACACCGACGCCATCCCGCCCGCGCCAATCTTTTCCAGGATGAGGTACTTGTCGCGGATGATCGTGCCCGGCGCCAGGTCCGCGGTCACGCGCAGCAGCGCCTGGTCCTTGGGACAGGTGGTGAACTCGTTCGGATAAGTGAAATGACAGACGTCGCAGTATTTCAAACCCGTGCCTCGCCCCCGACGGACGCAAACTTCCACAGCGCCCTGCCAGCCGGTTCCTTAGCCTGGGCCTGGGGGAGGTTGCGGGACAGACCTGTCGAGGGACTCTGGCGGGGAATCATACCTCCATCGGGCAGGGGAATTCCACGGGTAGGGGGTTGCCCCAGCCTTGTCGCTCGCGGGTTTGGAACGGCAGAGCCTGTCCTGAGCGAAGCCGAAGAGGTGGGGGTGTTGCCAGGGAATGCTAGAATTCAAGCGGCCTTGGAGCCGAGACGCCTGCCGTGATCGAACTGGCCCCATCCATCCTTTCCGCTGACTTTGCCCGGCTGGGCGAGGAAGTCCGCGCCGCGCTCGACGGCGGCGCCACCCTGCTGCACGTGGACGTGATGGACGGCCACTTCGTCCCCAACCTCACCATCGGACCGCCGGTGGTAGCCAGCCTGCGCAAGGCCACCAAGGCGCCGCTGGACGTCCACCTGATGATCGAGAATCCGGACCAGTTCATCCCGGCGTTTCTCGAGGCGGGCGCGGACTGGATCTCGGTGCATCAGGAGACCTGCCGCCACCTGCACCGCACCCTGCAGATGATCCGCAGCAAGGGCGCGCAGGCGGGCGTGGTCATCAACCCCGCCACCCCGGTGCAGACCATCGGTGAAGTGCTCGACCAGGTGGATTTCGTGCTGGTGATGTCGGTGAATCCGGGATTCGGCGGGCAGAAGTTCATCCCTGGATCGCTGGAAAAGATCAAGAAGCTCGTGACCATGCGTACGGCCAAGGGAGCGAATTTTCGCATCGAAGTGGATGGCGGCATCGCGCTTGACACCATCGGCGACGTGGTGCGCGCCGGCGCCGATGTGCTGGTGGCGGGCAACGCTGTCTTCGGCAAGGGCGACGCCAAGCGCAACGTGCAGGAACTGCTCAAGACGGCGCGCGAGGCCACGCTGCAGAAAGTCTAGGGAGTGGCGGTTGCGCCGCCAAGCTTCTACAATGGCTTCCTTGCTCCCAAGACCCTTAGGCGATTGAGGTAGGTCGAATGCTGCGTCGAGTCTTTCCCGTCCTCCTGCTGGCCCTGGCGGTGCTGGCCACCGCGGGGTGCCACCACAATAAGACTCAGAACCCGCTGGCCAACATCGATTCCAAACAGCCCGACAAGGTGCTGTACGACCGGGCTATGGCGGCGCTGAAGAAGAACCGCTTCGACGTGGCGCGCATCACCCTGCAGACCCTGATCAACACCTACCCGGATTCGGAGTACATCGCGCGCGCCAAGCTGGCGGTGGGCGACGCCTGGTACGCCGAGGGCGGCTCCAGCGGACTGGCGCAGGCCGAGATCGAGTACAAGGATTTCATCACCTTCTTCCCCAACCTGCCGGAAGCGGCGGAGGCGCAGCTCAAGGTCGCCAACATCCACTACAAGCAGATGGAGAAGCCCGACCGCGACTTCACCCACGCCAAGCGAGCCGAGGACGAGTACAAGCAGCTCCTGCTGCAGTTCCCGGACAGCAAGCTGGTGCCGGAGGCCAGGGAACGCTTGATGCAGGTGCAGGAAGTTCTGGCCGAGCGCGAGTTCCGCATCGGGCACTTCTACTACACGCGCGACTCCTGGGCGGCGTCCATCGCCCGGCTGAAGACCCTGGCGGACACCTATCCCCTGTACAGCGAGGTGGATGAGGCCCTCTACATGATGGGGCAGGCCTACGAACGGCAGATTGACGCCGCGCGCGGAACCAAGTTGAGCGAGACGGTCAAGGGAGACCTGCTGAAGAAGTTCAGCGACGCGGCCGCAGAAGCCTATTCCCGCATCATCACCCGCTATCCCGCCATGGCCCGGGCGGAGGACGCCCGCAAGCGCCTGCAAGCGCTGCAACGTCCGGTGCCCACGCCCACCGAGGCGGCCATCGCCCAGAACAAGGCGGAGGAAGCCAGCCGGGGTGAGGCCGGGATGCGCCGGCGGATCTTCATGAACCTGCGCCGCGGGCCCGACGTGGCCCGGGCGGCCAAGGTGGGCGAGCCCACCATGACCGAACCCAAGCAGACGGGCGCCCCCGACATCGTGCGCGACACCGGCCGGACCATCCAGGAAGGCTACGGCGGCCAGGGTGGAAGCCAAGCGGTGGCGGTGGAAACGGTGGGCACGGGCGAGCCTCCCAAGAGCGATCCCACTCCGCACTCCGCGCAGCCCGCCGCTGCCGGAGACCAGCAGGGGCCGCCGCCCTCTCAGATCAACGAGGCCGCGGCGGAAGGGAGCGAGGGCGGCCAGGCCGCTTCCGCCGACAAGGACTCCAAGGACAACAAGGACTCCAAGGACCAGACCTCCACTTCCCGCAAGAAAAAGAAGAAAGGCCTGCGCAAAGTGATTCCCTTCTAGAGTCCTGGGGACTGACCCACCCTTTCCCTTAACCCTCCCCTCCGGCATGTTGCCGGCGGCGCTTTTCAGTTTACAGCGTCGGCCTTTCTCCTCGCTCCCAGCGTTGACTTGCGGGGTAATACAAGCTACCGTTGGATTCGCAAATGCCTGCGTTTTTCGAGGACGCTCCGTGGCGCTGAAGATTCTGCTTGCCGACGACAGCATGACCGCCCAGAAGCTGGGTGTGAAGATCCTGACCGAGGCCGGGCATGAGGTGATTGTCGTCAGCAACGGCGCCGCCGCCTTCAAGCGGATCGGCGAACATAAGCCCGACCTGCTGCTGCTGGACGTCTTCATGCCCGGCTATAGCGGACCGGAAGTGTGCGAGAAGATCCGCGCCGGAGGGTCCACCACTCCAGTGCTGCTCACTGTCGGTCAGATGGAGCACTTCAACCCCGCGGATGCCGAGCGGGTGAAGGCGGACGGCGTCATCGTCAAGCCCTTCGTCGCCAAGGACCTGGAAGACCTGGTGGCCAAGATCGAACAGAAGCTGAAGGCTCCGCCCGCCGCCGAACCCTACCCGCCCACCCAGAAGATGGAGGCGCATGAGTTCCGAGACGCTTCCTACGAAGAGTGGAAGGTCACTGCCGAGGGGCACGACGACGGCGAGGCCGAGCCGGCGCAGGCCAGGCTGGAGGTGCCGGACCATATGGCATCCTCGTCGGCCTTCGGCGACATGCTGGGCGAGGAGACCCCGGTGCCCGCACCCGTCCGCACCACCGAAGTAATGACCCCGCCGACCCAGGTGATGGAAGAGCCGCTGGCGGAGGCGCAGAGCACAGTCTCGCTGGAACCGGCTGCAGAGATGGCGGCCGCAGCCGAGCCCGAACCGGAGACCTACGTCGCCCCGGCGCCCGCACATGAGATCGAGTTCACCTCCGCGCCCAAAGCGCACGAGGTCCCGTCCGACGGCAAGGACCCGGGCCTGATCACCGACGCTACCGAGATGGCCAGCGCCTTCCCCACCAAGTTCGGGATCGAGGGCGCCGAAGTCGTCCCCGTGGGTGTGGCCGCGGACATGCCCGAGCTCTACACCGATTCGCAAGCGCCCGAGGAAGCGCCGCCGGAAACTCCGGTGGAAGCCGAGGTCGCCCCCACCACCGAGTTTTCGGCCCCGGAAACCCGCCGCGTCACGGAAGAGATCACGGCGCCGGCCCCGGTGGAAGCCGACTCCGGCTGGTCGGCTCCGGCGGAGACCGCCGCCGCCGAGGCCACCGCGCATTCGATCGAGCAGGAAATGCAGCAGGCCTTCGCCAACGTCCCGGTGGACACCCAGCCCCCGGTCGAGGAGCCGCCTCCTCCTCCGGTCGAGGCCGCCCGGCCCGCTCCCGCTCCGGCCGCGAATGTTCCCGACCCGCTGCTCGCAGCCGCCATGCAGGCCGCGGTGGCCGGGGGCGCCTCGCCCACCATCACTCTCGACGCCAACACCATCGCCAACATCGTCCACCGCGTCACCGAACGCATGAAGCCGGAACTCATCAACGAGATCGCGCGCGAACTGGCCTCGGAAGCCGAGCGCACCCGCAAGCCGTAACCCCTCCTGCCTTCCGCGGTTTGACCGCGTTTTCACCGCGCCTGTACTATCGTTTTGCGTCCATCATCCCTTCATTGAAGCGCCATGCCACACGACATCCCCAAAGCCTACGACCCGCGCGCCATCGAAGCGCGCTGGGCCGAGTTCTGGCTGAAGGAAAGGCTCTTCGTCCTGGAGACGCCGGAGTCGGGCTCGCAGCCCGTCTTCACCCTGCTGCTGCCCCCGCCCAACGTCACCGGCCGCCTGCACATGGGACACATGCTCAACCAGACGCAGATGGACATCATTGTGCGCTGGCACCGCATGCGCAGCTTCCAGACGCTGTGGCTGCCGGGCACCGACCACGCCGGCATCGCCACCCAGATGATGGTGGAGCGCCAGCTCGCGTCCGAGGGCAAAGACCGCCGCAGCCTGGGGCGCGAGGCCTTCGTGGAGCTCGTGTGGGAGTGGAAGCGCAACTACGGCGGCGCCATCCTCGACCAGATGAAGCGCCTGGGCGCCTCCGTGGACTGGGAGCGCGAATACTTCACCATGGACGAGCACCTCTCCCGCGCCGTGCGCGAAGCCTTTGTCCGTTTGCACGAAGAAGGACTCATCTACCGCGGCAAGTACATCGTCAACTGGTGCCCGCGCTGCATGACCGCCATCAGCGACCTTGAGGTGGTGCACGAGGAGCACGCCGGGAAGCTGTACGAGATCAAGTATCCCGTCGTAGGCAGCAAGGATGACTTCGTCGTGGTCGCCACCACCCGCCCGGAGACCATGCTGGGCGACGTCGCCGTGGCCGTGAATCCCGAGGACGCGCGCTACCGGCGCCTGCACGGCAAGAAGGTGCTGCTGCCGCTGATGAACCGCGAGATCCCCGTGATCCTCGACGAGCTGGCCAATCCCGAGTTCGGCACCGGCGCCGTCAAGGTCACGCCAGCGCACGACGCCAACGACTTCCAGGCTGGCCTCCGTCACCAGATCGAGCCCATCGTGGTGATGGACGAGCGCGCCCACATCATCAACACCAACCCCGGCTACGACGGCTTGGACCGGTACAAGGCGCGGGAAAAAGTTCTGGAAGATCTGAGAGCGCAGGGTCTGCTGGTGGGCGTCAAGGACCACACCTACGCCCTCGGCCACTGCGACCGCTGCAAGACGGTGGTGGAGCCGCGGCTCTCCACCCAGTGGTTCCTGGCTGTAACCAAGACAGGAAAGAGTGGTGTCCCGAGCTTGGCCAAGCGCGCCATTGAAGTGGTGGAGAAGGGCGAGATCCGCTTCACCCCCGAGAACTACAAGACCATCTATCTCAACTGGATGTACAACATCCACGACTGGTGCATCTCGCGCCAGGTCTGGTGGGGACACCGCATCCCGGCGTGGTACTGCGGCAATCTCAATTGCGAGCTTTCGAAACCTAAGTTGGACTTCTCAGGGAAGGCAGAGCCGTTTGTTGGATTGGAGCCGCCAGACAGGTGCCCTAGCTGCGGGATTTGCCCAGGAAAGGATTTCGAGCAGGATCCCGACGTCCTCGACACCTGGTTCTCCTCCGGTTTGCTGCCCTTCACCACTTTGGGCTGGCCGGAGAAGATGCGCGATCAGGCTGTCTTTTATCCCACATCGCTGCTCATCACCGGCTCCGACATCCTGTTCTTCTGGGTGGCGCGCATGATCATGTTCGGCTGCCACTTCATGCACGCCCACCGGCAGGACCCGGAAGTGCGGCAGGCCAGCGGCTGGGCTGAGCGCGCCGACGACAGCGTGCCCTTCCGCGAGGTCTACATCCACGCCCTGGTGCGCGACGCCGACCGCCAGAAGATGTCCAAGACCAAGGGCAACGTGCTCGATCCCATCGAGGTCATCGAGAAGTACGGCACCGACGCGGTGCGCTTCACCCTGGCCGCCATGGCCTCGCCCGGCACCGACATCGCCTTCAGCGAGAGCCGCACCGAGGGCTATCGCGCCTTCGCTAACAAGATCTGGAATGCGGCCCGCTTCCTGCTGATGAATCTGGAGCTCGTCGGCGGGCACGAGGCCATCACCGGCTGGTTCCAGTCCCGCGGCGAAGGCGGCCGCGACCTGGAGACGCGGCTCGAGGACCGCTGGATCCAGTCGCGCCTGCAGCGCGTCATCCAGGAGGTGAACGCGTCGCTGCGCGCCTACCGCTTCGACGAGGCCGCCAAGGCGGTCTACGACTTCTTCTGGCGCGAGTTCTGCGACTGGTACATCGAGATGGTCAAGCCGCGGCTCGCTCCCAGCCAGAGCGAGGAGGAGAAGTTCAGCCACTACTCCGCCCTCATGCATATGCTGGTCGTCTTCCAGCAGGGACTGTTGCTGCTTGCGCCCTTCATGCCCTTCCTCACCGAGGAGCTGTGGTATGCGCTGCACGACGGCAAGCCCGCGCGCAAATCCATCGCGCTCGCGCCCTTCCCCGAGGCCAAGCCAGCGCTCATCGATGCCCAGGTGGAAGAGGAGATGTCCATCCTGCAGGAGCTCATCCAAATTGTGCGGAACATCCGCGCGGAAATGAAGATCGAACCCAAAACCCGCGTCCCCATCCGCGTCTTCGCCGAGGCCGGAGTGCCCAGGCTCATCCAGGAGAATCGCGCCACGGTGGAGCGGCTGGCCCACGTCGATGGCATCGAGTTCGCAACCGCGTCGCTGGCCAGGACCGCCGGCGCGCGCACCTCGGCGCATTTCGAGGTGGTGGTGATGTTCGAACAGAAGGTGGACCCGGCCGCCGAGCGCCTGCGCCTGCAAAAAGAACTGAAGCGCATGGAAGCCGAGATCGCCAATGCCCAGCGCCAGCTCACGAACGAGCAGTTCCTGGCCAAGGCGCCGGGCCAGGTGGTGGAGGGCATCCGCAAGCGCGCGGGCGAGCTGGAGGTGTTGCTCAAGAAAACCCGCTCCGCGCTCGACGAATTGCAGTAGAAGGGTTTGATTTGACTGAGAACTGAGTACTAGGTACTGAGTATTGCTCTTATGGACTGGCACAGCCGCCGCATCACCACGATCCTGGAAAACGCGTTGCGCGAAGACAGCGCCAACCGCGACGCCACCACCTATGCCTGCATCGATGCCCAGCAGCGGGCCACGGCCACGGTCAACGCCAAGCAGGAGTGCGTGCTGGCCGGCCTGGGCGCCATCGCGCGCATCTTTCAGGTATATGCCACGCTGGACGGCAGCGTGGTCTCCCATCCCGAGGTCACCAGCCACCCGGAGATCTTCGACGGCGTGCGCCTGCATCGCGGGCAGACGGTGGCGGTCATCCGCCACAACGCGCGGGTCCTCCTCTCCTGCGAGCGCGTGACCCTCAACGTGCTGCAGCGGCTGAGCGGCATCGCCACCCTCACCCGGCGCTTCGTGGACGCCATCGCCGGCACCCACGCCCGCATCCTTGATACCCGCAAGACCGCTCCCGGACTGCGCCTGCTGGATAAGTACGCGGTGGTCTGCGGCGGCGGCTTCAACCACCGGCTGGACCTCTCCGACGGCGTGCTCATCAAGAACAACCACATCGCGCTGGCCGGCGGCATCGCTCAGGTGCTGGAGCGCGCCCACCAGAACCGCCGGGGCGAACAGCCGCTGGAGGTCGAGGTGCGTTCGCTGGCGCAGATGGAGGAGGCGCTGCGCTGCGGCGCCGAGGCCATCCTGCTGGACAACATGACGGTCGAGGACGTGGCCCAGGCGGTCGAGCGCATCCGCAGCCACACCCGCCGCGTGCCGCTCGAGTGCTCCGGCGGCATCAACCTGGAGAATGTCCGCAAGTACGCCGAGACCGGCGTGGACTTCATCTCCGTCGGCGCCCTCACCCACTCCCCCGCCGCCGTGGATATGAGCATGCGCATCACCCCTGCGTGATAAGCAGTGGATTGTGTCTAGTGGGTAGTGGCTAGTCTTTTGCGTGGGTGTCGCGCATAATCTCCGGATTCCCCGCACAGCTCCAACCCGCAAGCGCAGCCGCCGGACGCCCGCGGCCAACCTCTCGGCCCGCACTGACAGTCGCGTGGGCCGCATCGTGCGCCTGCTCAGCGACCACGCTACCTTCGTGGTCTCCGGCACCAAGCTGGCGCAGGAGATCGGCACCAGCCGCTCCGCCGTCTGGCGCTTTGTCGAGCAGTTGCGCTCGCTCGGCGTCGAGATCAAGGGACACTCTACCACCGGCTATCAGCTCGAAAGCGTCCCCGACCTGCTGCTGCCGGCGATTCTCGCGCCGCTGCTGAAGGGCTCGCTCTTCGGCAGCCGCATCCACCACTACTTCCGCGTGGACTCGACCAACGCCGCGGCCATGGCGGCGGCGGCCGAGGGCGAGCCGGAAGGCAGCGTCTTCTTCTCCGAGGAGCAGACGGCGGGCCGCGGACGCGGCGGCAATGCCTGGCACTCCGAGAAGTCTTCCGGTATCTACTGCTCCGTGGTGCTGCGCCCGCACCTGGCGCCAGCGGATGCGGTCACGCTCCCGCTCGCCGCGGGGCTGGCGGTGCAGGCGGCGGTGAAGCAGGTCACCGGTCTCGAGCCTGACCTGCGCTGGCCCAACGACGTCCTGCTCAAAGAGAAGAAGGTCTGCGGCATCCTGGCGGAAATGAATGCCGAGGCCACGCGCGTGCGCTACGCGGTGGTGGGCATCGGCTTGAACGTGAACCACGCCGACCTGCCGGGAGAGCTGCGCGGCGCTGCCACGTCGTTGCGCCTGGAGACCGGACGCGCCTGGAGCCGCGTGGAGCTTGCCGCCGCTCTGCTAAAATCGCTCGACCGCGAGTATCGCAGCCTGAATTCCACCGATCCCGCCGCTCGCGACGAGTTGCTTCGCCGCTTCGAGGAGCGCTCCTCCTACGCCCGCGGCAAAATGGTGCGGGTGGAGGAGAACGGCGGGTTCGAGGGCGTCACCGAAGGTTTGGACGCGCGCGGCTTTCTGCGCGTCCGCACCGCCGAGGGCTTGCGAACCGTGCTCTCCGGCAGCGTGCGCGCGCTGGTCACACAGGAAACGTAATGCTGCTTGTCTTGGATGTTGGCAACACCAACACGGTGCTCGGCCTCTACGCCTCCGAGGAATCGGGCGGCGAGCCTCGCTACGGCCGCCTGGTGGCGAACTGGCGCGTGGCCACCGTCCGCAGCCAGACCGCGGACGAGTACGGCGTCCTCTTCCGCAACCTATTCTCCATGAAGGGAATGGAAGCGCGCCAGGTCGCGGGCATCATCATCTCGTCCGTGGTGCCGCCCATCGATTCCACCCTGCGCGAGGCCTGCGAGAAATACTTCAGCGTGACCCCGCTGTTCGTCGAGCCGGGCGTGAAGACGGGTATGCCGGTGCAGTACGACAATCCGGCCGAGGTGGGTGCCGACCGCATCGTCAACGGCGTCGCCGCCTTCGAGAAATTCGGCGGCCCCTGCATCGTGGTGGATTTCGGCACCGCCACCACCTTCGACGCGGTCTCGAAAAAAGGTGAGTACATGGGCGGCGTGATCGCGCCGGGCATCGGCATCTCCGCCGAAGCGCTCTTCGATCGCACCGCGCGCCTGCCGCGCGTGGATATCCGCAAGCCCGCGCGCGTCATCGGCTCGAACACCGTGGGCAGCCTGCAGTCCGGGCTCTACTACGGATACCTCGGCCTGGTGGACGGCATCCTGGAGCGCCTGCTGGCCGAACTCGGATCCGAAACGAAAGTGGTCGCCACCGGCGGACTGGCCTCGCTGATGGCCGGCGGCTCGCGCTACATCAGCGCCGTGGACGAGCTGCTTACGCTCGAAGGGCTGCGCATCCTGTGGGAGCGCAATGCGGCCCCGGGACGCGCGCGTCCCGCTGCGGCGCCGCCGGAAGAGAAGTCCATCGCGCCCGCCGCTCACAAGCGCAGCTCCCGGAAGTAGGCCTCGCCTCCGCCGTGGAAAACTATTTCAACTACTTCACCGAGATCGAGGAGCACTTCCAGCGCCGCCGCGGCACCGCGCTCCTGCTCTCCACGCTCGACTGGGCGCTGATCGAGACCTGGAAAGACGCCGGCATCCCGCTGGCGGCGGTGCTGCACGGCATCGACGACGCCTTCGAGCGCCGCGCCCAGCGGCCTTCACCCCGCAAGGTCAACAGCCTTGCCTACTGTGCCCAAGCGGTGATGACCGCGGCGGAGGAGATGAAAGAGGCGGCGGTCGGAGTCGCGCCGGCCGGCCCGACGAAGGAATCCGGCCCCGAGCCGGCGGAGATTGCCGCGTACTTGCTTCGCAACGCCGCCCAGCTCGACGAAGCGAAGCTGCCGGATGCGGCGCAGGGCATCGGCCGCGACGCCGCGCGAACCCTGCTCGATCTAGCGTCCGCGCTAGAGGAGTCCGCCGCCCGCCCGCCGCTCGAAGACCTGGAGCGTCGCCTGACCGCCATGGAAGAGAAGCTGCTCGCGGCGCTGGTGGCCGCGTCGCCCGACGAAGAGCTGGTGCGCGTGCGCGCCGAGGCTGACCATGACATCGCGCCCTATCGCCGGAAACTCTCCGCCGCGCACATCGGCCAACTGCACCGCCAGTACGTCCACAAGCGCTTAATGGAGCGCCACGCTCTGCCGCGGTTGAGCTTGTTCTACATGTGAGTTTCTGCTGGCCCTTCTCGCTGACTGTTCTTACATCCCGAGCGAAGCGAGGGAGCCCTACCCGCTTCCGGATGCTTGCAGGTAAAGTAGGGTTCCCTCCGGCTCACTCCGTGACCCGTCGGGATGTTTTTTCGCACACTATGGAACTCACCATTGAAAAACTCGTGTACGGCGGCGACGGTCTGGCGAGACAGGCGGCCGATGAACACGGCCAGGGCAAGGCCGTCTTCGTCCCGTTCGTGCTCGCCGGCGAGCGCGTCGAGGCCCGGATCCTCAAGCAGAAACGCGGCTTCGCCCGCGGCCGCGTGGAAAGGATCCTCGAGCCGGGTGCCGAGCGCATCCCGCCCCAGTGTCGCTACTTCGAGTCCTGCGGCGGATGCCACTACCAGCACGCCGGCTACGACCACCAGTTGGCCATCAAGTCCGGCATCCTGCGCGAAACCCTGCGGCGGACGGCGAAGCTCGACTGGCCGGGCGAGATTCAGGTGCATCCCTCGCCGCCCTGGGGCTACCGCAACCGCTCCCGCATGCGCCTGCGCGCCGAACCCTTCGCGCTGGGCTACCACCGCTTCGGCTCGAACACGCTGCTCGAGGCGGAGGAGTGCCCCATCAGCTCGCCGCTCATCAATCGCGCCATTGAGACGGTGTGGCGCTTGGGCCGCGAGGGCAAGGTCGCGGCCGAGCTCAGCGAGATGGAATTCTTTGCCAACGCCGAGGACACGTCGCTGGTGATCGAGTGGACGCTGGACGCCGCGTCCAGCCCCTTGCAGGCGGGGTCCCCGGTGGCAAACTTCGCGGAGTCGCTGCGCGCCGCGCTGCCCGAGGTTACGGGCATCGCGCTGTTCTCGCTGGCCCCGGGAGAAGTTTTGGTCAGCGTGGACATTCCCAAAGAGATGAAGCCGCTCTTCGGCGAGCACACGCTCACCTACAACACCCGTAACGCGCACTACCGCGTGCAGGCCGGATCGTTCTTCCAGACCAATCGCTTCCTCATTGACCGGCTGGTGGAGCTGGTGACCGCCGGCCGCGCCGGTGGCCTGGCGCTCGACCTCTACGCCGGCGTCGGCCTGTTCTCGCGCGTGCTGTCGCAGAGTTTCCGCGAGGTGACGGCGGTCGAGGCCGCGCTCTTCGCCTTCCACGACCTGCGCCACAACTCGCCCTCGAACGTCGCCGCCAGCCACGCCCCGGTGGAAGAATTCCTCACCTCGCTGCCGCCCCAGATGAAATACGATTTCGTTGTTGTGGATCCGCCGCGCGCCGGGCTGAGCGAGAAGACGGCGCGCATGGTGGCGGCGCTGGGCGCGCCGCACCTGACTTACGTCTCCTGCGATCCGGCCACGCTCTCCCGCGACCTGCGCCTGCTGCTAGAATCCGGCTATCGCGTGGAGGAGGTCCACCTCGTGGACCTCTTCCCGCAGACGTTCCACATCGAAAGCGTGTTTCACCTGGCCCGTCAGTCGTAAGCTCTCCCAGGCTGCCGATCGTGATTCCGAGTCCGAACCCCGCCGCGCCGGCTCCGCGGTTCCCGTGGAGCCGCCAGCCGCTCTTCCTCGCCGCTGCCGCCTATGCGGCGGGCATCCTGTGGGGAAGTCACGCGTGGCGGCCGCCGGCGTGGTGGCTGATCGCGGCCCTCGTTTGCGCAGCCGCGGCCGCGCTTTTCCGAGCGCTTCATCGCCCAGGAGCATCCCTAGGCCGACCTGCTCAAGGTCGCGCACCACGGCAGCGTCACCTCCACCACGCCGGAGCTGTTGGAAGCGGTGCATCCGCGCTTCGGGGTGATCTCGGTGGGCTTCCGCAGCTCGTTCGGACATCCGCGGCCCGGGGTTCTGGCGCGGCTGCAGTCGGCGGGGGTTGTTACTTACCGCACTGACACGCAGGGCGCGGTCAGCTTCTTCCTCGACGGACACGCGGTCACTGCCCGGCTTCCGGCTCGCCGTTAGCTTCCATCTCCGCGCCGGGGCTGGCGCGGTATTCCTCGATGACGCGCCGGGCTTCCTCGGCGTGCTCCGGCGCCACGCGAAGCACCGCCCCGCCCACTCCGGGGAGGATCTCCTGCTGGGCGAAAAGCGAAGTGAGCAGCGCTTCGATACCGGCAGATTCGAGCAGGCCGTGGACCACCAGCGCTTCGGCCTCCTCGGGTGTCTCGAAGACCGTGACCAGTTCCGGCGACGGTTTCTTTTCCGGACTCATGTGGAATGCGAGCATATCACCGCCGGATGTAAGATTGCGGGAATGGGACTTTCCCGCCCAGAAGAGACGGCCCAAACCTCCGCTGCCGCTGAAGCCGCCAACGAAGCGGAAGACGAACGCCGCCGGCTGCGCCGCCTGCAGATACTGATGAGCATGGTAATGTCGGTCATCAGCCAGGACGCGGAGCTGACCATCGAAGAGGCCGCCGAGATGGCGGCCAACACCCGCCGCGCCGCGCTCGCCATGTTTCCCGGCAAGGATCTGGCCTTCGACCTCATCTACAAGCCGCGCCTCGAGCGCCTGATGCGCGAAAGATTCAACCTGCAATAAGCGATAAGCAATAAGCGATCACGATTATTCACTTGACAAAGGGTAGCTGATTCTGTATGCTTCCATCATGGAGGCTACCCGTTACCTTTCTTTGGCTTGCGCTGGGCGGCAGCAGACGCCCGTAGCATCTGCCGCAAATCACGTTTTAGCCCCGCTACCAGCTTCCGGGTCGGCGTCCGTTCTAGATACGACTTCGCTCTATGCTTTCGAGGTGTTGCCATGACTCTCCCTGACGTTCAAAGACTGTACCCGACCGATGCCCGTTGCCGTCAGTTGCTGGAACGGCTCCGTTGGCCGAATGGTGTTGAGTGTCCGCGCTGCCATGACACCCGCATCTCGCGGCTGAAGGAATATGACCGCTTCGAGTGCGCCGCGTGTGAGTACCAGTTCACGGCGACCGCAGGAACCATCTTCCACGATTCCCACCTGCCGCTCACTTACTGGTTTCTCGCCGTCCTGCTTCTGGTGGAAGCGCGCAAGGGCATGAGTGCGAATCAGCTTCGGCGGACGCTTTGGGGCCAGCACAAAGGCTCCTACAAGACCGCGTGGTATCTGTTCCACCGCATTCGCGCCGCGATGCGAGAGACAGAACGCTCGATGATGGATGGAACCGTAGAGGTTGACGAAACCTATGTCGGGGGAAGCCGCCGCCCAGGTTCCCGCAAGGGACGCGGAACGAAGAAGGACATTGTGGTTGGCATCCGGCAGCGCGGTGGCGATCTCCGGTTTTTTCACACCACAGACGTAAAGAGCGGCACGCTGGCGCAGTATATCCATGACAACGTGAGTACAGATGTTGACGTGGTTGTGACGGATGATTTCTACGCCTACCGCAAGGCGGTTGCACCCAAGCGGCATAAGACCATCGCGCACAGCAAGGGAGTTTACGCGCGAGGGGACATTCACACGAACACCGTTGAATCGGCCTTCTCGCTGCTCAAGCGGGGAATCATCGGGACGTGGCACAAGGTGAGTGCGAAGCACCTCCCGGCATACTTGGCGGAAATGGAGTTTCGGTTCAACCGCCGCAAGCGTGCAGACTTGTTTGTAGATACCCTGCGCCATATGGTTACTGCTGACCCGCTGACGTTTGAGAAGCTGACGGCATGAAGAATTCAAACTTGATTGCGAAGGCGCGGTCGTTGGACTGCCGTAGCGCACTTATCAATCTCACCAGTCTTACCGCCATCGGGTCTTCTCCAAACTCCTCAGGACCCGGCCGCCACGTAGCGCCACATTGACCGCAGGCATGGGGGAGCGTGAGCGTAACGTCAGGAGAGCGCACCACCTTAGCGCGGCATTTCGCGCACTCCAATTGAACGCTGAGGATGTCATTCAGCCCAACGATGATTCTTGTTTCTATAGTCATTTGTTCTCGCCTTCCCAGAGCAGCCCTGCGGCTGTAAAAGCAATGAGAGCCACAACAATTACAACTATGACTTCCCATGTCCGTAATGCGCCTATTTCCGCAAGCACGCCAAAGGCAAAGAGGATGAGAAACAATACTGCCCCGATAGCGATAGCAGTCTGGCGATGTGGATTCATGGTCGCTGCTCTGCCTTGTCAGCGTCTGATGCCACAGAAAAGCCATATTCATCCTCGGTCGGCTTTTCTTTCCCTCCAAGACCAACAAAAAGTGCCCTCAGCATACCCGCGTGCTGCTCAATGTCGCGCCGCTTCATGTCGCGCAGCACTTCGAGCGCATCAACTAGCAAGCCCACAGATTCCCGAAACTTCTCGTTGCTTGATTTCAGGTCTGCTACATGAAGCAGAAGCTCACCAGCATGACGATCCGCCGCTTTCAATAAATCCGTCAATGCCTCTACACGATGCCAGTCCACCTTCCCGCTCGCCCCATCTTCGCGGAGGATAGCAATGTGACTGTCTCCGCCGCATCCGTCCACATTCTCTTTCGCTTGAAAGAGAGTGTACGTTGCAAGAATCAAACATTGCGTAAGGCCTAGATAGTCCCTGTACATTCGGCTGGCGAGAAAATCGGCCATGTATGCCCCGACTCCGCCAGTCGCATATTTATCCCGTTCACTGATTGCTGGCCCTAGTGCATAGAAGAGTCGAGAGGAACGGTGCATTTTGACGCCGTAGATTAGCTCGGTTTGGGGAACCGACCCCGCTTGGTACAGCTTCACAGCCTCTCGGTGGTAAGTCTTGATGCTGCCCTTTATGTTGTCGCAGGCTTCGTCAAGAGACGTAGCGGTTTGCACATTTTCCCAAGCGCGGTCAACCATCTCGTCTAGGAAGACCCCATCATTGGTAGCGCCACAGAACCCAACGGCCAACTCGTCAGGGGGAACTCCATCACCGGCTTTCTCTTTTGGCTCAAAGCGCAGCTTCGGGACATGGCGCTTACTTGTTCCTACGGTCTCTTGCGTGTCGGCGCAGAGTACGATTCCTTCGTGGGACTTGAATCCGGCCACAATACTCACGGCTCGCCTTTCTGGAAGCCGCTGCGCTATAGAATGGGGTTCATGGAGCGGCTTAACGAGAAGGCTACTCACAAGCAGCCTCCTTCGTAAAGTGAACAATCCTGTAAGCGATAAGCCCGTCGAATCAGTGGCGGTCGATGCGCACCAGGCGGATCGTCAGCGTTCCCCAGAACATGCGGGCGCGCATCTGCACCGGGATGCGGGCCACGTCGTCCGAATACCAGATCCACACCTGCCCGCGATCTTTGAGCACGCCCGAGGTAGCGCGCGGCTGCACCCGCACTGTCTGAAAGGTCCCGGCGGGAGTGCGGACTTCCTCCCGCGCCTCCACGTGCGCCTCCACCTGCGTGGTGCGCCCGCCATCATTCAGCGGGAAGCTGTAGGTGGCGTCGGGCGCGAGCGCCTGCGAGCCCAGGTAGTAGATGCCGGAGATCACGTCGGTCACGCAGTCCGGGATGTCGTTCTCCACCTTCTTCGACTTTCCCCAGCGCAGGTTGGTCTCCTCCAGCACGCTCTTGTGGCGCGCATAGTCGAAGCGGATGCTGGTCTGCAGTTTGCGGAAACCTTCCTCGGTGTGTTTGGTGAGGTTGCGTGAGCAGAAGGTCTTGCGGTCGAAGAAGGCCTCAAAGCGGTCGCGGACGGTATAGAGCAGCGCCGCGGCGCCGGTGGCGTTGGCGGTGGCCAGCACCCGCTGCTCGCTGCTGCCTGCGTCCTCGATGCGCAGCGTGGCCGTGCCCGCCTTCCACAGCCGCCACTCCGCTTCGTACACGTAGGTCTCGCCGCTGGTGAAGTGACGCTCCGCCGGAGGCCGGATGCCGGAAGAGGAAACCGCGGCGCTCGGCGCGGGAGCCGGAGCAGAGGGTGCCGGCGGTTTCTGTGCGACGCCAGCACCCGGCGAGAGCAACAGTGCTGCGAGCAACAGTGCGGCGAGCACCAGCAGCGCGGGTTTTGGCAAGGCCGGACTCACGAGGAATGAGAGGGGTATCGGGCTCACGAAAACCGGAGGAGCTTCACCACCAGCGCCGCCAGCATCGCCACCGCGCCCAGAAGAGCATTGTACTCGCGGTGCTGCAGATAGAGTTCTCGGGAAAAGCGCCCTTGGGCCGCGCCCGCCCCGCCGAATCGCGGCCACAGCCGGGGCACGCGCCGCGCGTAGTCCTCGAACTGGGGAAAGTTGGCGCGCATCCACGCCTCCTCCGAGAGGATCACCGGAAGATAGACGGCGAGAAAGAAGACGAGCATTCCAGCCGCCAGCCACCAGTCGCGCGCCGCCGCCACGAATCCCGCCGCCATGATCAGCGATCCCAGGTAGAGCGGATTGCGGACGTGAGCGTACGGCCCGCTCGCCGTGACCTCGGTGTTCTTGCGCAAGTGCCCCGAGGCCACGGCGCGCAGCACGAGTCCCCAAACAATGAAGATGCTGCCCGCGGCCAGCGACCGCCAATCCGGGTGCGCCCGCCACAGATACACCGCGGCCAAGACGAATCCCAGCGGGACGCGGATGCGGCGCGCGATCTGGCTCCAGCTAGACATGCTCCCTCACGAGCCGCCGCGCCGCGGCCACGACTTCCTCCGTTGTGATTGCGAGCATCCCGGGATCCACCTCTGCGCGATGCGCATACGAGGTCTGGCTGGCCGGCGAGCGCAGCACGACGTTGCGCTTGCCAAACGGCCCGTTGCGCGCCGGGTCAGTGGGCCCAAAGATTGCCACGACCGGCACCCCCAACGCCGCCGCCAAGTGCATGGGCCCGGTGTCGCCGCCCAGGAAAATCTGCGCGCGGCGCGTCAGCGCAATAAGCTCGGAGATGGAGCAGGAAAGCGGTTGCGCCGCGCCGCCGCTCGCCGCTGCCACTTCCTGCGCCAGCGTTTCTTCACTGGGGCCGTAGTTCACCAGCGTGCGCAGGCCATCTTCCGCCAGCGCGCGCGCGGCTTCGCCGTAGCGCTGGGCCGGCCAGAGCTTGGCGCCCCAGCCGCCGCCGGGCGCGAGCAGCAGGAAGCGCTGCGCTCCGCGCCGGCGCAGCTCGGCATCGCACCAGGCCTCGGCTTCCGGATCGCGCGGCAGCTCGAAGCGAGCCGGTGGAGTCTCCCGGCCGGTGAGCGCATGCGCCAACGCAAGATTCATCTCGACCACGTGCGTACCCGTGCGTGCGACCGCGCGCGTGTAGAACAGCTTTGCCGCGGATTCCTTCGGATCCGCGAAGCCCAAGCGCAGCGGCGCCCTGCTCGCCTGCGCCACCAGCGCCGACTTCATCAGTCCCTGGAAGTCGATGGCCACTTCATAGCGGGCGCCGCGCAGGTCGCACAGCGCGCCCACGGTTTCACCCCACGTCTCATCCGAAAACGGGGCGGAGCGCCAAGCGGCGGCGTCCAGAGGATGGATCACGTCCACCAGCGGCTTGGCGGCGGAGCGCGGCGAATCGGGAGCGGCGTCAGAAGTCGAAAGCAAGGCGCTGGAAGCGCAGAGCAAGGCTTGGGGCGAGCAGAGCAATTCTGCCCAGCGCTCCTCGATCGCCCAGCCGATGCGGGCTTCGGGGAAGGCGTCGCGCAGCGCGGCCACGGCGGGCAGCGCGTGGATCACGTCGCCCATCGCGCCCAAGCGGACGGCTAGGATCGCTTCCATTGGCGCAGCATCCCGCTGGAGGAGTGGCGTTTGCGGTCGCCCACGATGCGCACCCGCCCGCCGCACTCGCGCACCACGTCGCGCTCCGGGACGGTGCCGGCGGTGTAGTCGGTGCCCTTGGCGTGGATGTCGGGGCGGATCTCGCGGACCAGCGCGCGCACGTCGGGCTCGGGAAAGATGACGACCGCATCCACCGCGGCCAGGGCCGAAAGAATCTCGGCGCGCTCGGCGGCGGGCATGTGGGGGCGTCCTTTCCCTTTGAGTTTGCGTACGGTGGCATCGGCGTTGACGGCGACGACGAGCCGCCCGCCCAAGACCTTGGCGGCCGTGAGGTAGCGGACGTGTCCGGCGTGCAGCACGTCGAAGCAGCCGTTGGTCAGGATGATGCGCTCGCCGGCGCGCCGCCAGCGGGCCACGCGGCGGCGGAGCGCGGCGCGGGTCAGGATTTTATTGATGCTCATGGACGGCCGAGTCGGCATCGCATCGGGCGCATAAATGGTTTTGGGTGGCGCAGGGCTTCAGCCCTGCATTCCTGGCACCAATAAGGACCAGGGCTTTAGCCCCTGAGGTAGCCGGCATCAGGCCTGCCCGATGGCGGCCGCCAGCTCTTCGCGGCTGACGGTAGCTGTGCCGCGCTTCATCACCACGATGCCGCCGGCGTAGTTGGCGAGGCGCGCCGCGTCCTCTGCCTCCGCGCCCGCCGCCAGCGCCGCAGTGAAGGTGGCGATGACGGTATCGCCGGCGCCGGTGACATCCGCGATCTGGTCAGAGCCGTGGATGGGGATGGCCACGGGCTTCTTCCCCCGCGCGAAGGTCACCATGCCGTCGCGCCCGCGGGTGATGACCAGCGACTCGAGCTTCATCTTCTGCAGCAGCGACTTGCCCGCCTCCGCCAACCGCCCGGCGTCGCTGCCGATACGGATGCCCAGCGCCTCTTCTACCTCGGGCTCGTTGGGCGTGGCGGCGTTCGCGCCCGAGAATTCCAGCATGCGGTAGCGCGAGTCGAGCGTAACCGGAACTCCGTTCAGCGAGCTGCGAGCGCGGATGGCGTCGAGGATGGCGGGCGTGGCCGCGCCGTAACCGTAGTCGGAGACCAGCAAGGCGTCGGAGGCGCGCACGTACAGCCGCGCCGCCCGCACCAGCTCGCGCACCGTGAGCCGGTCGAGGCCGGCCTCGGGCTCGCAGTCCACCCGCACCACCTGCTGCCGGCTGGAGTGCGCCGTCCCCGCCAGGATGCGCGTCTTGGTGACCGTCGCGTGGCCCTTGCGCTTGAGGATGCCGTTGATGGGAATCTTTCTGTGGCGGAAGCACTCGAGCAGCAGGCGCCCGGGCTCGTCGTCGCCCACCACGCCCACCGGAAGCACGCTCACCCCCAACGCCGCCAGGTTGCAGACCGCATTGGCGCCGCCGCCGGGGACCACGCTGCGCTCGCGGTGCTTCAGGATGAGCACCGGGGCCTCGCGCGAGACCCGCGAGATCTCGCCGTACACGAACTCGTCCGCCACCAGGTCGCCGACTACGGTCACGGTGACCCGCGGGAAGGCGTCGAGGATCTTGCGCAGCCGCTCTGCGTGCTTGCTCATGTCAGCTTTCTGGTAAGCCGCTGGCGCAAGATTCTCTCATGCCCTATGGCTCCCGTGTCACCCGCCGTGGTAAAGCAGCCATCACCGCGTCCACCGCCGCTTGCGCCTCTTCCAACTCCATTCGCACCGGGACCACCGCCAGCGGCTCGAGCGCCGAGAGCAGCCCTCCCAGGTTCACCGCATCTTTTTCCGTGGTGACGAACCCCCCGGCGCCGCTGTGCTGGCGCAGCGCCTGGAGCTCGCGGATATCGGCGTCGGTATAGGCGTGGTGGTCGCGATAGACGGCCTCGGAAGCGGGCACGATGCCTGCCGCGCGCAGTTGCAGGAAAAAGCTCTGCGGCCGCGCGATGCCACAGAAGGCCACGGGCTGCGAGGGGACGCTCCCGGGAATGATGCCACGGCGCGCCCGCCACACCAGCTTGCCATCGACCGGGAAGCCCGCCGGATCGGCGCCCGAGGTCAGGACTACGGCGTGGGCGCGGGCTAGCGCGGCCACTGGCTCGCGCAGCCGCCCGGCGGGCAGCAGCCGATCGCGGGCGTCCTCCGGCGTCACCAGTACGATGTCGAAGTCACGGGCCAGGGCGCGGTGCTGGAAGCCGTCGTCGAGCAGATGCAACTGCACGCCGAACTTTTCCTCCGCGGCGCGTCCGGCGGCGTAGCGGTCTTCGCCGACCACCACAGGGACTTGCAGGCGCCGGGCGATGAGCAGAGGCTCGTCACCGAAATCGCGTGCCGAGCCGCCCGGGTCGACCATCCGCACGCCTTTGGTCTTGCGCCCGTAGCCGCGAGAGAGGACGTCGAAGGCGACGCCGCGCGCCTTCAGCAACTCGCCGAGAAGGATCACGAAGGGAGTCTTGCCCGCTCCGCCGGTGGAGAGGTTCCCGATGCTGACCACCGGGCCCGTGAGCCTCCGGGACTTCAGCATCTGGCGTTCGTAGAGGGCGTTGCGCACCTCCACGCCCACGCCAAAGATGACGGCAAGCAGGCTCATCGTCGTTCCCCCGAGCCTGGCGCCTGTGGCGCCAGCGTCGGGGCGGGCTGTCCCACCGGGTCGCTGGGGCGGAGCCCCATCAGCACGGCCAGCGCGTCGAGCGTGCGCTGCGTCGCGCCGGAGTGCGCCTGCCAGGTCTTGCGGGCGAGTCCCCCAAGGTGTTCGCGGGCGCCGCGGTCGCCCAGCAGTTGCAGCAGCGCGTCGGCCAGCGCCTGGGGATCAGGACGTACCACGCGCAGGGCGCCGGCGCGGTCGAAGAGGCTGACGATCTGGCGGAAGTTCTCGGTGTGCGGCCCCACCAGGATGGCCGCGCCGTACTCCGCCGGCTCCAGGATGTTGTGGCCGCCGCGCGGCACCAGGCTTCCGCCGACGAAGGCCATCGAGCCCAGCGCGTACACCGCGCTCAGCTCGCCGATGGTGTCGAGCAGCAGCACTCCGCCCGCAATCGTGCCGCGGTCGCCTGAGTCAAGCGCCGAGCGCCGCCGCCACGGGATCCCCGAGGCTGCTAGAAGCCCGGCCACCGCATCAAAGCGTTCAGGATGCCGTGGTGCCACCACCATCACCGCCTGCGGATGGCGGGTCCGCACGATCTCGAAGGCGCGCAGCAGCAGGTCTTCCTCGCCCTCGACGGTGCTGCCGCAGACCACCGTCTGCGCAGGCCCGGCGGCGGCGAGCGCCACTCGCAGCGGGTCGAGCGCCGGGGGCGGAAAAGCAGCGTGCGTGTCGAACTTCAGATTGCCGGCCACTTGCACCCGCTCGGGCGCGGCGCCGATGGCGATGAGGCGGCGCTTGTCCTCCTCGCTCTGCGCCAGGAACAGCTTCACGTTGCGCAGGATGCCCAAGAGCAGCCCGCGCCAGCGACGATAACCGGGAAGGGAGCGGTCGGAGATGCGGGCGTTGACCACGGCCACGCGCGCGCCGCTCTGCTTCGCCAGGCGCAGGAAGTTGGGCCAAAACTCGGTTTCGGCCAGCACCACCAATGGCGGCTTCAAGGCGCGCAGGTAGGGCCGGATGGCGAAGGCGAAGTCGAGAGGGAAGTAGAAGACGTTCTCCTCGCCGAAGCGCTCGCGCGCCAGCTTCTGTCCCGTGGTGGTGGTGGTGGAGACGACGACGCGCTGGCCGGGGAAGAGCGCCTTCAGTTCGGCGATGAGGCCGCTCGCGGCCAGCACCTCGCCCACCGAGACGGCGTGCACCCAGACGGCGGCGGGCGCCTGGGGACGCAGCAATCGCGCAGGGACGCGTCCCAGGCGCTCGGCGAAGCCGGCGCGATACTTGCCCTGGCGCAGCATCTGGATCAGCCAATACGGCGCGCCCACAAGGAGCGCGGCCGCCAGGACGAGGCTGTAGAGCAGATACATGTGTCGCCATTGTAAGACGAGTGCGCCCCGGGACGGCGAGGTTGTGGCGAATCGAGCGCCGAAGGATAATCGTTCCATGCGCGAGCCGAAGAGAGAACACGGGAACCCAAGAGCCTGGCTTCTGGCCGCTGTGCTGCTGTTCACCAGCGCAGCGTGGATTTTCGCGGAGAAGCAGCCGCAGCCGTTGCCCAAGGCCTTCCACGCCAACACCTATCCCGCGCACGAAGCGCACGACGATGAGAAGGTCTCCATCGCCGCCGATCCCTACGACATGCCCGACAAGGCCGCCATCTTCGTGGTGAACTACAAAGACTCGGATTTGCTGCCCATGCAGTTCGTCATCTCCAACGACGGCGACCAGCCGGTCTCGCTGGTGGACATGCAAGTGGAGCTGATCACCGCCGACCGCAGCAAGATCCCGCCGGCGACCGTGGACGACCTCTACCGCCGCCTGGGCCGGCAGACGCGCCGCGGCGACGAGCCCGCGCGCAACCCGCTGCCCGTTCCCCTGCCCAAGAAGAAGATGAAGCCCACGGTCAGCAGGGAGGCGCAGGCGGAGATCGAGGCCATGCAGTTCCGCGCCCGGGCGGTGGAGGCGCGCTCGCTGCAGTCCGGCTTCCTGATCTTCGACGTCCAGGGCATCCTCAACCCGCTGGCGGGAGCGCGCCTCTACGTCCACGGCCTGCGCGACCAGAACGGCAAGGAGCTGTTCTACTTCGAGATCCCGCTGGAGAAATACCTCACCTACCGCCCGGGCCATCCTTAAACAAGGCTGGCGTTGCGGGCGCCCGATATGGTTTGCGGTTGACCCTGCTTTCCCAATAGTGGAAACTCAGGTTCCGCCTGTTGCCGTGCCCGCGCCCGGCGGCGAAGCATTGGCTGAGGATCCCAAGAATCCGTACTGGGGAAGAGACTTGCGGCAGTTCAAGCCAAAGCGGACGAACAAGCCCAAGAAGAGCAAGCGGGTGCCCAGACAGCCGGGCTTGCGGCCGCGGGCGACGCGCTTTCCCGTGCAGATCCCCTTCCGCTACCGGCGCGTGGGTGAGATCGAATGGACCCAGGGCACCACGGAGAACATGAGCTGCTCGGGAGTGCTCTTCCGCGCCCAGCAACTCATCGGTCCCGAAACGCCGCTGGAGATGCGCTTCATGCTTCCCCCGCAGTTGGCCGGCGAGGCGTCGCAGGAGGTCGCCTGCAACGGCTATGTGGTACGGGCCGTGCAGCCGGCCCGCCGTGGCGAGCCGCCCGCTCTGGCCTCCAAGCTGCTGGACTGCATCTTCATCCATCCGGCTGAGATCCTCTCGCGCATGCCCGGGGAGATCCGGCGCACCGAGGAGGCCCTGCGCCTGTCCGAGGAGAAGTTCGCCAAAGCTTTCCGCGTCAGCCCCGACGCCATCACCATCACCACCGTGGACGAGGAGCGCTACATCGAAGTGAATGACAGCTTCCTCCGGCTGAGCGGCTACACCCGGGAGGAGGTCATCGGGCATACCTCGCTGGAACTGAATCTGTGGGTCGACCTGGCCGACCGCGTGCGGCTGGTGGAGCCGCTTCGGCGCAACCAGCCCATCCGGGACCTGGAGCTGCGCTTCCGCAACCGGTCCGGGCGGACGGGCCTCGCTCTGGTCTCGGCCGATCGCATCGAGCTGGGCGGACAGGCCTGCCTGCTCACCGTGACCCGCGATCTCACCCAGCAGAAGCAGAAGGAAGTGGAAGTCCAGCGGCAGCAGGACTTCCTGCGCAAAGTGCTGGACGCCAACCCGAGTCTGGTCTTTGTGAAGGATTGGGAGGGAAGGTTCACGCTGGCCAACCGCGCTCTGGCCGAGATCTACGGAACCACCCCGGAATTGCTGGTCGGCAAGACCGGCGCCGACCTCAATTCCAAGAGGGAAGAAGTGGAAAAGTTCCTGCGCGATGACCGCGAGGTGATGGGCGCAGGAAAGGAAAAGTTCATCCCCATGGAGCCCGTAACCGACGCTCGCACCGGCGAAGTCCGGTGGTTCCAAACCCGCAAGACTCCGCTCTTCTCCACCGAGGGGAAGGCCACGCACGTACTCGGGGTGTCCACGGACGTCAGCGAGCACAGGCGCGCGGAACAGTTGCAGGCGGCGCTCTACCGCATCGCAGAAACCGCCAGCTCTCCCGCCGATTTGCAGACCATGTTCGCCGCCATCCACTCCATCGTGGGCGCCATGATGGATGCCCAGAATTTTTACATCGCGCTCTACGATCCTGCTGCCGGCCTGCTCAGCTTCCCCTATTTCGTGGACGAGGAGGACGTGACCCCGGCTTCCAAGAAGCTGGGCAAGGGACTGACCGAATATGTGCTGCGCACGGGCCAGCCGCTGCTGGCCTCCCCCGAGACGTTCGACGACCTGGTGCGCCGCGGCGAGGCGGAGACCGTCGGCGCCCCCTCGCTGGACTGGCTAGGCGTCCCGCTGAAGGCGGGAGAGCAGACCTTCGGCGTGTTGGTGGTGCAGAGTTACAGGGAGAATGTTCGCTTCAGCGAACCCGACAAGGAAATCCTGACCTTCGTCTCGCAGCAGGTGGCCAACGCCATCGAGCACAAACGCAGCGAGGAGGCGCTGCGGCGTTCCGAGGCCAGCTACCGCTCACTCATCGAAGGCGCGGCCTACGGCATCTACCGCTCCGACATCAAGGGAAGGTTGCTGGAGGTGAACCCGGCGCTGGTCGAGATGCTGGGCTACGGCTCCGAGGCCGAACTGATGTCGCGGAACCTGGCAGCCGATGTCTACGCCGATTCCGAAGAGCGCGCCCGCCTCATCGCCCAATATGAGAAGCAGGACCGCTTCCGCGGCGTGGAGGTCAACTGGAAGCGCAAGGACGGCGCCATCCTGGCCGTGCGCCTCACCGGCCGGCCGGTGTTGGACGCCAGGGGCGAGTTGGAGTACTTCGAGGGCATCGTAGAGAACGTGGCGGAGCGGCGCGCGCTGGAGGACCAGTTGCGCCAGTCGCAGAAGATGGAGGCGGTGGGACAACTGGCCGGCGGCATCGCCCACGACTTCAACAACCTCCTGGAAGTCATCATGGGCTACAGCGACCTGCTGGTGGAGAGTCTTCCGCCCGAGAACCCGCACCGCCGCCAGGCCGAGGAGATCTACAAGGCCGGCAAGCGCGCCGCCGGACTCACCCGCCAACTGCTGGCCTTCAGCCGCAAGCAGGTGCTGCAGCCCCGGGTCCTGGACCTGAACGCCATCGTCACCGACCTCACCAAGCTGCTGCGGCGCACCATCGGCGAGCACATCGAGTTCTCCGCCAGGCTCTCGCCCGTGCTGGCGCGGGTGAAGGCCGACCCCAACCAGATCGAGCAGATCCTGATGAACCTGGCGGTGAACGCGCGCGACGCCATGCCCCAGGGCGGTTCGCTCGCGCTCGAAACCTCCAACGTCACAGTCGATGAGGCTTTCGCCCAGCAGCACACCGGCCTGCGCCCCGGCGACTACGTGCTGCTGACCGTCGCCGACACCGGCTCCGGCATGGACCTCAAAGTCCAGGCGCGCGTCTTCGAGCCCTTCTTCACCACCAAGGAAAAAGGCAAAGGGACAGGGCTGGGCCTGGCCACGGTCTACGGCATCGTCAAGCAGAGCGAAGGCTACATCGCGGTGCAGAGCGCGCCGGGGCAGGGCACCCGCTTCCGCATCTACCTGCCGCGGGTGGAGGAGCCGGCGACACCGGCGCCTCCCCAGCCCGAGAAGCCGGCCTCGATCACCGGCTCGGAGACCATCCTGCTGGTGGAAGATGAGGACGCGGTGCGCCGGCTGGCGCGCGCCTTCCTGGAGAACCGCGGCTACACCGTGCTCGAAGCTCGCGACGGCGCTCACGCCATCGAGATCTGCGAGGATCGCGGCCAGATCATCCACCTCATGGTCACGGACGTGGTCATGCCCAAGATGGGCGGTCGCGAGCTGGCCCAGCGCGTGGCTCCCATACGACCGGATATGCGCGTCCTGTTCGTCTCCGGATACACTGGCGATTCCCTGACCCTGCCCGGCCCCCAGGCCGCCTTCCTGGAAAAGCCCTTCGGCCCCGGCGACCTGGTGAAGAAGGTGCGCCAGATTCTCGACCAGAAGCCTTCCTGAGCGCCGCGCCCGCCCGTTTCCTGGCTTCGCAGCCGCTATAATCGGCTTTCATGCCCGCCTCTCCCCAAGCCTCCGTCGCTGCCCGGGCCGGCTACGAGCCGGTCATCGGCCTGGAAGTCCACGTCCAACTGCTGACGGAAACCAAGATCTTCTGCTCCTGCTCCACCAAATTTGGCGCGCCGCCCAACAGCAACGTCTGCCCGGTGTGCCTGGGACTGCCGGGAGCGCTGCCCGTGCTCAACCGCCAGGCGGTGGAGTTCGCCGTCCGCGCCGCGCTGGCCCTGAACTGCTGCGTCAATGAGACCTCCATCTTCGCCCGCAAGAACTACTTCTATCCCGACCTGCCCAAGGGCTACCAGATATCGCAGTACGACCGGCCGCTCTCCGAGCACGGGTTTGTGGACCTCAAGACCGCCGCCGGCTCCAAGCGCATCGGCATCACCCGCCTGCACCTGGAAGAAGACGCGGGCAAGAGCCTGCACGAGGGCTTCGTCGACTCTGCCGAGCACACCTACATCGACCTGAACCGCTCGGGCGTCCCGCTGATCGAGATCGTCAGCGAGCCGGAGATCGCCTCGCCCGACGAAGCCTACGAGTACCTCACCCGCCTCAAGGAGATCATCCTGTACACCGGCGTGAGCGACTGCAACATGGAGGAGGGCTCGCTGCGCTGCGACGCCAACGTTAGCGTCCGCCCCCGCGGCCAGAAGGAGTTTGGCACCAAGGCAGAAGTGAAGAACGTCAACTCCTTCCGCTTCATCCGCCAGGCGCTGGAGTATGAGATCGAGCGCCACATCGGCCTGCTCGAATCCGGCGAACGCATCGCCCAGGAGACCCGCCTCTACAACTCCCAGGAGGGCAAGACCTACAGCATGCGCTCCAAGGAGCAGGCCCACGACTACCGCTACTTCCCCGAGCCCGACCTGCTGCCGCTGGTGGTGGATGAAAAATGGCAGGCGCAGGTCCGCGCCACGCTGCCCGAGCTGCCCGAAGCGCGCCGCAAGCGCATGGTCGCCGGCTACGGCATCACCGAGTATGATGCCCAGGTGCTGACGCTCACCCAGTCTCTCGCCGACCAGTTCGAAGCCGCCGCCAAGGCGGCGAAGAATCCCAAACGCGTCGCCAACCTGGTGCAGAGCGAACTGATGGGACGCCTGAAGGCCAAGGGGCTGGAGCTCGAGCAGTCGCCCATCTCGATGAACGGCGTCGCCGTCTCAGCTGATCTGGTCGAGGCCGGGACCATCTCCGGCAAGATGCTCAAGGACCTCTACGACCTGGCCTTCGAGCGCGGCCAGGACTTCCCCGCCGTCTACGAGAAGGAAAAGCCGCAGCAGATCACCGACGCCGGCGCCATCGAGAAGATCATCGAAGAGGTGATGGCCGCGAATCCCAAGCAGCTCGGGCAGTACCGCTCCGGCAAGACGGCGGTGAAGGCCTTCTTCGTCGGTCAGGTGATGAAAGCCTCCAAAGGCCAGGCCAACCCCGCCCTGGTCAATGAATTGCTCGATAAAAAACTTGCAGGGTGATGGAGGATTCCCATGCGTCTTCTCGTGCACTGGATCTTGAGCGCGCTGGCCCTGTTGCTGGTGGCGCACTTCGTTCCCGGCTTCTACGTGAAAAACTTCCTGTACGCGCTGTTAGCGGCCGTGGTGATCGGGCTGATCAACGCGACGCTGGGGGCGATCCTGAAGGTCCTCACCTTCCCCCTGTCCGTTGTGACCCTCGGCCTCTTCCTGCTGGTCATCAACGCTCTGATGCTGAAGCTTGCGGCGGCGGTGGTGCCAGGCTTCGAGGTGCGCGGCTTCTGGCCTGCATTCTGGGCGGCGCTGCTGCTGGCCATCCTGGGGATGATCATCCATAGCGTCCTGCGCAAGCGCGAATCGGACTAGCCGCGGCGGGTGGAAGGCCCGCGACACGGCCGGTGTGCGGTGGCTAGTTGCTCTTCTTCTCTCCCGCGTGCCCGTGGTTGATGTAATGCTCCTGGCCGGTGCGCGCCTTGGTGACGTCGTCGTAGAGCGCGTCGATCCAGTCGTCGGCCTTGATGAAGCCCTTGCCGTAGTCGGTGTCCCACTTGGCCAGCAGCTTCTCTTTCTTCATCTGCTCGACCGTCTTGTGCTTCTTCACCGCCGCGGCGATGACGGCGCGCGTCTCCTGGATCATGGCCACGAACTTGCGCACGTCGTTCGCGGTGGAAAGCGGCCCGTGGCCGGGGATGAACTTGGTGTCCGGCTTGGTCATGGAGAGCACCTTCTCCACGCCCGCCACCATGCCGCTGACCGAGCCGCCGTTCTCGATGTCCACGAAGGGAAAGCCGTAGGTGACGAAATCGTCGCCCATGTGCACCACGTTCGCCTGCGGAAAGAAGATCACGCTGTCGCCGTCGGTGTGCCCGTGTGGGAAGTGGATGGCGCGGATGTCCTCGCCGTTCAGGTGGATGGTGGCGCGCTCGCTGAAGGTAATGATGGGCAGCGCCTCCTTGGGTGCGGGCGCCTGCTTGCCAAAGCGCTTGATCTCCGAGCCCTCGGCCAGCCGCTTGCGCACGTTCTCCTGCGCGACGATGGTGCCGAGCTTCCCGAACTCGGCGTTCCCTCCGGTGTGGTCGAAGTGGTAGTGCGTGTTGAGGATGAAGCGCACCGGCTTGTCGGCGATGCCCTTGAGCGCCGCCTGGATCTTGAGAGCCAGCGGCGCGAACTGGTCGTCCACCACCACGATGCCGTCCTCGCCCACCGAGATTCCGATGTTCCCCCCGGCGCCTTCCAGCATGTACACCGAGCCGGCGACCTTGGTGACCTTGATCTCCACCTTGCTGTAGTCGCGGTCCTGCGCGGTCGCGAGACCGGAGAGCAGTAGCAGACCGGCGGCGAAACCCACAAGTTTGCGCATGGTTCACCTCGAAGAAAAGTTGAGTGCGGATTCTAAAGCGTGGCGCAGAAATTTGCGAGGGTCGCCCGCACCGACGCAGTTCAGTCGTTGGGCATGGGCCCGGTCTCAACCAGCTTGAACAACTCGTCGCGGCCCACGCGGTAGATGGCGTAGCTGCGGCCGCTCTCGGTGACGAGTGCAAACAGCAGCTCGGCCGGGCCGTCGCCGTCGGCATCCACCGCGTCCACCACCTCCATCCGCGGCACCGAGCCCAGCCAGGCGCTTGAGGTTGCGGAAGCGAACAGCTTGCGCAGCTCGCCGCTCACCGTCGTGCGCGCCACTACGGTGACGTAGTAGGTCGTGGTGAGTTGCTTCTTCCCCTTGGGCGCTGCTTTGGCGACGGTGGCGACGCTGGCGACGGTGGCGCGCGCGCTCAGCACGATCTCCGCCAGGTTGTCGGTGTTCAGGTCGAAGGCGCGGACCTGCACCTGGTCGAGCGACGGCATGCCGCCGCCTGTCTGACGCGCCACCTCGGCCTCGGCCAGAGTTTTCATCTCGCCCGTCAGCCGCTCCTCCTCGTCGCGGTTCCACGGGAAGAGATACGGCCGGGTCTCCTGCGAACCAGCGTCGGAAACCGCCACCAGCGGCGCCGGCTTCTCGCTGGGCTTTGACGGAGCCGGCGCGGGCGCGGCCGCAGTCTTAGGCGCCGCCGCCGGCGCGGCCTTGGGCGTTGCGGGAGAAGGGGGAGCGGCAGGCGCGGTCGTAGCGCGCCCCGGGCCGCGATGCAGCATCGGACGGTTGGGATCGTTGGGCTCGGGCTCTGATTTAGCCTCGCCGGACGAAGATTTCGCCGGCGGCGGCGCGGAAGTGGAATCTGCGGCAGCACGACTCAGCCGCGGCCGCTCGTCGTCATCGGAAGCGTTGAGGGAAGCGCTCTTGGGAGACCCGGTCACGCCCGGGCTCCATATGCCGTCGCCGTACCACACTCCTTTCACGGAAACGCCGCCGCGCACCGTAAACAGTCCCGCAGGAGCGCCGCCGCGCGTGGCTTCATAGACCGTCCCCGGCTCGAGCGCCATGGGACGCGGCGAAGCCTCATACAGTCCGGCGTCGTAGTACTTGCCCTCCCAGAACAGCGAGATGGGCACCAGGCGCAGCGCCAGCACGCCCTTCGAGTCCTTCTTCCACTCCAGCAGCGCCACGGCGCGCGCCGAGCGCTGCTTCTTCTTGAGCGGGCCCGTCTGCGCCGCCGTTCCGGCCACCAGGCCCAGCAGGAAAAGTAGCGCCACTCCGCACAGCAGCTTGCGGTATATACTCACCGCCGCGCTCGGCTTCGAGGTGACTGCCATGGACCTCCGGGACAAAGCTCCTGACTTCATTCTGCCAGATGAGGACGGCAATGCGGTGGCTTTGAAGGATTTTCGTGGGCAGAACGTGGTGGTCTATTTCTACCCCCGCGCCGACACCCCGGGCTGAACCATCGAAGCGTGCGGGTTCCGCGACGCATACAAGAAGATACAGAAGGCCGGCGCCGTGGTGCTGGGCATCTCCCCGGACACCCCCCAGGCGCAGAAGAAGTTCAAGCAGAAGTTCGACCTGCCCTTCACACTGCTGTGCGACACGGACAAGAAAGTCGCCAAGCTCTTCGACGTGATCAAAGAGAAGAACATGTACGGCAAAAAGGTGATGGGCATCGAGCGCACGACTTTTCTCATCGGCCCGGACGGGAAGTTGGCACACATCTTTCCCAAGGTGAAAGCCGAGGGCCACGCCGAGGAAGTGCTGGCCGTGCTTGCCTCCGGCGGTCGTTGACGTTTCCGGGGAAGTTCGCCCGCTAGGCGAGGAAGGAGTGGGCCAGTCCCCCGGAACGGAGGTTGAGTCATGAGACCCTTACTTCTGGTCACCGTCGCAGCGAGCCTATTGGTCAATGCCTATGCGCAGAATGAAGGCCAGCGCGAGCAGCCTAGCTGCAAGATTCGTTTTGCGGCTTATCAGTCGAACCCGCATGTTCCAGGGGGATTGACACCAGGAATGAGCAAGGAGCAGGGAAAATGGTACGAGAAGAACAAGAAAAACTATCTGGCCGTCTGCCTGGATAGCGAAAGGCCGGACTATGTAGTGGTGTGGAGCTCCCGGTTCTCGTCTGAAGGCGAACCTGAGCCCATCA
>DASYVL010000073.1 GCA_035937135.1 Terriglobales bacterium | reverse complement strand
AGGGGATTGTCTTCGTCGTACTTTCCGGTGGTGAGCTGCCGGGCAGGGACGGGTTCGTCGGCGGATTGGGGGACGTCCACCACCCAAAGGTGCGTGATGTGCTTGGGATCGAGATAGCCGGGCCCGTTGAAGCGATAGACGGCGCGGGTGATGGTGTGCACGTCGCTCTCGTGTTCGGAGTCGGGCGTTTTCTTGCCGTCCGCGTCGGGCTTGTCGCCAGGCTTGGCGTCGGGCTTGGCTTCGTCTTTTTTCTTTTCGTCCTGCACGCGCTGGCGCACGGCCTTTTCTTTCTTTTGCTTCTCGATGTCTTTGTCGTTGGCCTCGCTGAGGAAGGCGATGCGCTTGCCATCGGGCGACCAGAAGGGCGCCCCGGCGCCTTCGGCGACGTCGGTGAGCTGCCAGGCGTCCCCACCCTCCAGCGACAGGACGTGGATCTGCGGCGGCTGCGGCTTGCCGTCCTTCATCGCAGCGCGCAGAAAGGCGAGGCGCTTCCCATCCGGGGACCAGCGCGGCTGCACGTCATGCGTGCCGGAGGAGAGGCGGGTGGGCGCGGAGCTGCCGTCGGCCGGAACCGACCAGATGGAGGTCTCGTAGCCCTCCCCTTTGTCATCCACGTTGACGCGGGTGAAGGCGACGCGCTTGCCGTCCGGCGAGATCCGCGGGTCGGCGACCCAGAGGAAACGGAAGATGTCTGTCTCCGTGATGAGCCGCTTGGGAGGCTGCTGGGGGAACGCGGCCGAGGCCAGGGCCAGGGCAAATGTGACGACCACAAGACGGCGCAAGCGCATAAGGGAAGCTCCTCGGGGAACGAATGTTATACGTCAGCGGAGCGCGGATTGCCAATTGCCGATTGACGGCCGGGACGGGGAGTCGCTCCAGCCTACCAGGCGCTACAGCGAGAGCGTTGCGGTGTAGAGGCTCTGGTCGGGATCCATTTTGAGCTCGAAGCCGGTCTTCCTGGCCAGGCCCTGCATCTCCTTGTTCTCGGGAAGGATGCTGCCGGTGACGCGCTCCAGCTTTTCGTCGCGCGCGATCTGGGTGAGGCGGCGCATAAGCTCGAATCCCAGGCCGTGGCGTTGGTAGAGGTCGCTCACCAGGATGGCGAACTCGGCTTCGTTCCTGCCGTGCAGTTTGCTGAGGCGGCCCACCGCGAGGATCTCGCGGCCGGCGGCGTCGCCATCGCCATTCGGGGCGTTGCGCTCGGCCACCAGCGCCATCTCCCGGTCGTAATCAATGAAGCAGATGCGGACCAGCCGCTCGTGGGCCACGCGGGTGCTGAGCTGCGTGACCTGGAAGTAGCGCAAGTACACGCTGCGCTCGGAGAGCGTCTGGTGGAAGCGGACAATCTGCGGCTCGTCCTCGGGGCGGATGGGGCGGATGGTTACCGCCGTGCCGTCCTTCATCACCCAGGTGGAAACGTACTGCGAGGGATAGGGGCGGATAGCGGGCAGCGGGATGTCGGCCAGCGCTACCCTTGGTTCGTGCAGCACGACGCGCGCGTCCAGCGCCAGCAGGCGCTCGGAAGAGGCGAGCAGGGGGTTGATGTCGATCTCCTTGATCCAGCGCTGCTCCACCACCAACTGGCTGAAGCGCACCAGCAGGGCCTCGAGCGCGGGGAGGTCCACCGGCTTGCGCCCGCGCACCCCCTGGAGCGCGGTGAAGATGCGCGTCTGCTCCATCAGACGGCGGGCCAGCGTGGTATTCAGCGGAGGCAGCGCCAGAGCGCGGTCGCGGAAGACCTCCACCATTTGTCCGCCCAGGCCAAAAAGGATTACCGGGCCGAACTGGGGATCGAGGCTCGAGCCCAGGATGAGCTCGTAGCCTTCGAGCGAGACCATGGGCTGCACGGTCACGCCCTGAAAGTGCGCCGCACCCGCCTTCTCAGTGACTGCCTGCTGGATGGCGCGGTAGGCATCGACGACGGCGCGCTCGTCCCGCAGATTCAGCTTCACGCCGCCCACGTCGGTCTTGTGGGTGATGGTGTGGGAGAACAGCTTGAGCACCACGGGGTAACCCAGCTCGCCGGCCAGGCGGACAGCCTCGCTCTCGCTCGTGGCTACGCGTGTCTCGACCGTGGGGATGCCGTAGAGCTGGAGCAACTGCTTGGACTCGGCCTCGGTGAGCAGGGTGCGCGCTGAGTCGCGCGTCTTCTGGATGAACGCTTCCGCGTCGGCGCGGCGGCTGGGATGCGACTGCAGGTCGGCCAGCGCGGGGGTCTCATAGAGCCCGCGCAGGTTGTAGGAGGAGCGCCACATGTACTGGAAGGCGCGCGCCGCCGTGTCCGGGTAAGAGAAGGTGGGGATTTCGGCGCGGTTGAGGACCTCTACGCCGCCCGCCACACCGGCTCCACCCATCCAGCTGGCAAGAATCGGTTTGGGAAAAGTCCGCGCATAGGAGGCCACGCGCTCCGCGGTCGCGGCGGGATCGGTCATGCCCTGCGGCGCCATGATGACCAGCATGCCGTCGCTCGCGGGATCGGCGGCGGCGACCTCCAGGGCCTTGGCGTAGCGCTCGGGACCGGCATCGCCCAGGACGTCCACAGGATTGCTGTGGCTCCAGTGGGGAGGCAGGAACTGGTCGAGGGCGTGGAGCGTCGGCGGGGAGAGCGCGGCCAGTTCGCCGCCGGCGGCGATGAGGGCGTCGGTGGCCAGCACGCCCGGGCCTCCGGCGTTGGTCAGGATAGTGAGCCGCGGCCCGCGCGGGCGGGGCTGCTTGCCGAAGACTTCGGCCATGTTGAACAGGTCGCCGATGCTGTTGACGCGCAACACACCGCAACGGCGGAAGGCGGCGTCCAGGACATCGTCGCTGCCGGTGAGCGCGCCGGTGTGCGACGCCGCAGCGCGGGAGGCGGCTTCCGTCCTCCCCGCCTTGATGACGATGATGGGCTTGGTGAAGGCCACCTCGCGCGCGGCGGAGAGGAAGGAGCGCGCGTCGCCGATGGACTCCATGTAAATAAGGATGCTCTGGGTGTTGGGGTCGTCGCCGAGGTAGTAGATGAGGTCGCCCCATCCCACGTCGAGCATGGAGCCGGTGGAAACGAAGGCGCTGAAGCCCACCAACTCCTTCAGGCTCCAGTCGAGGATGGCGGTGAGCAGCGCGCCGCTCTGGCTGAGGAAGGCGACGTTGCCGGGCCGGGCCATGTCCCGCGCGAAGGTGGCGTTGAGGCCGCAGTGTGGGTTCATCACTCCCAGGCAGTTGGGACCGATGAGCCGCATGGGCCCGCGGCGCAGATGCTGAACGATGCGCCGCTCCAGCTCCACGCCCTGGGCTCCGTGCTCCTTGAAGCCGGCGGAGATCACCACGGCGGCGCGCACGCCGGCGTCCACGCATTCGCCGATCACGTCCGGTACGGTGGCCGCAGGGGTGACCACGACCGCCAGATCCACCTTCTCCGGGACCGCCGCAATGCTGGGATAAGCAGGCTGGCCAAGAATCTGCGGATGCGTGGGGTTGACCGGGAAGACCTTGCCACGGAAGGCGGCGAGCAGGTTCTCGAAGACGGTACGGCCGACGCTGCCCACGCGCTCCGTCGCCCCGATCAGCGCCACTCGCTCCGGCCGGAAGAGCGCGTCGAGCGGGCGGGGCTCGGCCCGCAGGAAGTCGTGGGAGGGGTCGCTGGCCTTGGCGGAAGTGGGGTTTACCGGCACCCCTTCAATATCTACTTTAGGGGGCCTGAGTTCAACTGTAGCGGGGAGCTCGCCGGGATCACAGCACCGCAGTCTCTTCCAGCAAGTGGCCCTCGGCGAAGCGCTCCAGGCTGAGGAGGCGGGTATCCACCAGACTGGATTTTCCTTTGAGGATCAGGTCGGCGAGGATTTTGCCGGTGGCGGGGGCGTGCATGACGCCGTGTCCGCTGAAGCCGTTGGCCAGGAAAAAGCCGGGGAGGTCGCGGACGGGGCCGAGTACGGGGTGGTGGTCGGGAGTCATCTCGTAGAGGCCGGCCCAGGCGCGCTTGGGATTCACCGCCACATTCTCGAAGCAGGGAACGCGGTTGGCGGCGCGGGTCAGGATCTTTTCCACGAAGGCGGGGTCGAAATCCGTCTTGAAGCCCGGAGTCTCTTCCGGGTCGTTCCAGGCCAGCAGGAAGCCGAGAGCTTCGGGGCGGAAGTGAAAGCCGTTGGACATATCGATGATCATGGGCGCGCTGTGGGGGAAGGCGTCGAAGGGCTCGGTGGGGACAAGCATGCGGCGCAGCGGCTCGACCGGCAGCTCCACGCCCGCGAGCTTTGCCACCTGTGCCGCCCAGGGCCCGGCGGCGTTGACCACCTTGCGCGTGGCCACCGGGCCGCGTGAGGTTTCGACGCCGGCGATGCCGCGGGCGTCACGCAGGATGGCGGTGACTTCCGTATCGCGCAGCAGGCGCGCGCCTTGCTCGGTGGCGCGCGTCATGAATCCCACCATGGCGCTGTAAGGGTCCACGAATCCGTCGCTGGCGCAGAAGCTGCCGCCCACGACGTCGTCGGAGCGCAGTTGCGGGTACAGGCGCGCGATCTCCTCCGCCGCCAGCAGCCGGACGTCCTTCAAGCCTATCTTCACCTGAAGTTCGTAGTTCGTGCGCAGGTACTTCAAGTGCGCCTCGCTCGTGGCCATGAAGAGATATCCCTGCGGCCGGTAGCCGGAGGGATGGCCGAGGCGCTCTTCGAAGGTCGCGTAGAAGGGGATGGAGTAGAGAGACATCTGGATGTTGACGGGAGTGGAGAACTGAGCGCGCACGCCGCCCATGCTCTTGCCGGTGGAACCCTTGCCCTGATGGGTCTCGCGCTCGATCACCAGGACGTCGCGGCAGCCGGCGGCGGTCAGGTGGTAGGCGATGCTCGAGCCCACGATGCCGCCACCGATGATCACACACTCGGCAGAGTTGGGGAGGTCAGGCATCACTTGGCCTTGATGCGAGCTTCCGTAACTTCCACTTCGTCAATGCCCTTGAAGGAGTAAAGGAGCTTCACCAGGTATTTCGGCGGGTCCTCCGAGGTCTGCCGCAGGATGACGGCGTGGGCGTCCGTGACCGCCGCGTGGAAGAGGACGCCCTCCACCTGCATGCCGGCAAGGTTGACGCTCACGGGCTGGCCGGGCTGGAGCACGGGTGTATTCTACGGCGGCCTCAGGGGCTAAAGCCCCTTCGTTTTGGATTGCTGGGACGGCACGGTCGCTCCGCGAGTCAGGGCTGAAGCCCTACCCTACCAAGCCGTGCCCCTCCGAAGGCTCAACACCCAGTTCTCACTCGCCCATCACTTTGAGAATGACGCGCTTGGCGCGCTGGCCGTCGAACTCGGCGTAGAAGACGCGCTGCCAGGGGCCCAGGTCGAGCTTGCCGGCGGTGATGGGAACCATGACCTCGTGGTGCACCAGCATGCTCTTCAGATGCGAGTCGCCATTCGATTCGCCGGTCTGGTGGTGGAGGTAGTCCTTGCGGAAGGGCGCCAGCTGCTCCAGCCACTGGTCGATGTCGTGGATGAGCCCGGACTCGCTGTCGTTCACGTACACCCCGGCGGTGATGTGCATGGCCGAGACCAGCACCATGCCCTCGCGCACGCCGCTCTTGGCCACCGCTGCCTCCACCTGCGGCGTGATGTGGATGTACTCGCGGTGCTTCTTGGTGTTGAAGGTCAGATACTCGGTGTGGAACTTCATGTGGGCCTCCGGGGATGCCAGGACAGGCGATATACTGTGCAGCTTATATGACGGACTTGGAACAGGGAACGGCGTCGAGTGAGCCCTTCCCGGGCGCGGGGCCTGTCCCCACCGCCGACGAGCGCACCATGGCGACGCTGGCCCACGTGCTGCAGCTGGTGGGCTGGTTCATCGCGCCGCTGATCATCTACTTCAACCGGCGCGAGTCGCGCTTCGTGAAGTTCCACGCGCTGCAGGCGATCTTCCTGCAACTGGCGTACATGGTAGTCTGGGGCTGCTTGATGGTGCTGTGGTTCGCCTTCATCTTCGGAATCGTCTTCACCGGCAACAAGGCCGGGCCGCCGCCGCCCCTCTTCTTCATCCTCCTTCCATTGATGTGGGTGTTTGCGATGGCCATCTGGGTGGGGATGCTGGCGACGGCCATCATCTACGGCATGAAAGCGGGCAATGGAGAGTGGGCGGCGTATCCGGTGATCGGAGGCTGGGCGCGCCGAGTCCTCGAGGACGAGCACCCCGCTCCGGGGCCGCCCGCAGCCTACTGACCGGAGACCGTGCGCCTACCGCTCCGGCGCCTTCAGCGATTCAATCATGTACTTGGGATTCAGCGGTTCGCCCGTGCCTTCCTGCATGATCTGATCGAGGGTGAGCAGGCCGCCGCGGGAGAAAAACTTCTTGCGCAGGAAGGCTCCGGTCTGTGCGTCCCAGTTGCGGCCGAACTTCTGGTCGAGCGCGTGGTGGACCTGCCAGCCCACCATCTCCGCCAGTACGTAGCTCTGCAGATAAATGGGGCCGGTGGAGTAGAACGGATCGAAGGCCCAGGGACGCGTGCCGTGCATCTCCACTCCGATGTAGCGAGAGTAGATGCGGTTGTAGAGCGCGTCCAAGTCCTGGTCGGGGTTGGCGTAGGCCTCGAACTCGAAGACGGAATCGGCGATGGTCTCGCGCAGGTCGAGCAGGTTCTTCAGCCGGTAACGCTCCTGGACCAGCCGCGCCTGCTCCGGCGAGAGCCCGAAGTAGCGCGTGGCCACCTCGGTGCGGTAGAGCATGAGCGCCATCACCTGTCCCAGGCCTTCGTCGAAGGGCTCGGCGTAGGTGCTGCGCAGGATGAACGAAGACTCGTTGCTAAAGCTGTAGTGCAGCCCGTGCCCGGATTCGTGCAGCAAAGTGTCGGTGAAGCGCAGCCCGGTGTACTTGTTCACCAGGATCTTCACCTCTTTGCCGTAAAAGATTGGATAAGTTCCGCCGCCGAAGGTGATGTCGGCGATCTTCACCTCCACGGGCAGGCGGTCGAAGTCGTAGCCCAGCGAAGAGCCCGCCTGTTTGATCTGCGGCCAGGTGGCCTCGGGGATGAACAGTTTCTGCTCAAAGTCGCCGGTCAGGGTGGAGAAGAAATAATCCAGGTCCCAGGGCTCGACCTTCTCGACTTTTAGCTCCGCGCGGATGCGTTCCAGCAGTTGCCGGTAGGGAGCTTCGGTCTGGATTCGGATCTGCTCGAAGGAATCGAGCAGCGCCTTCTGGTTGCCGATGCCCTTGTACTCCAGCATAAATTCGGGGAAGGGACGGTGGGCATGACGGCGGGCCAAGGCGATGCGCATGCGCATGGCGCGCTGGATGCGGCGTCCGGTGACGGCGGTGACCTGCGAGCGCGCCTCCCAGCACTGTCGGCGCAATTTGCGGTCGGGGGAGTGGGCGAGGGTGTTGTTGAGCTCGGCGCGGGTCAGGCGCTTCGAGCCCACACGGTAGCGGAGAGCGTCCTCGTCACGCTCGATGCCCTCGACCAGCGCCGCCAACTGCGGGTCGGCGAAGATGTTGGTGTAGACGGCTTCGCGCAGGAAAAGCTCGCGGCGGCGCGCCAGCACTGGGTCGGAGAACTTCGCAGCCTGGAGCTGGCGGTAGAAGATCGGGTCGCTGACCACGGCGCGGATGCGCTTCTTCAGCGGGAGGATGGAGAGGTTCTTCTCGCCCAGAGCGATGCGATAGTCGGTGCGCCAGTACTCGGCGTAAAGCTGCTCGAGCTTTTCTTCCTTGGCGCTGAGGCGGGCTTCGACGGAATCCGCCGCCTGGGCGGAGGATGCAAGCAGTAGCAAGAGCCACGTCAAGCGCAAGTGGGCGCGCATGGTGGGCTTATTCTAACCGCGGCCGTGGCGGGGCGGGCGAGACGCCCGCCCGGACAGCCGCCGGGACGGCGGCGCTACGGTTAGACTGCGGCGCTACGGTTTCGGCTCCGCCGGCCGCACGAAGAGCTTGGTGTCCACGGTGGGGTTGATGACCATCTCTTTCACCGTACTCGACCCACTCTCCTGGCCGTTCTCGGAGATGGCCTGCTTGGAGGGCAGGGAGATGCCGTCCACGGTCATCCACTCCAGGTTGTCCGTCGCCCGCTGGGTGGGGCCGGCCATGCCCACGGTCTGAAATGTGGTGCGCAGGACTTTGCCGCTCTGCGGATCCACGTACCAGCGAGTCTCGGCGCCATCGGCATTGACTTCGAGAATCTTCGCTTCCACGTTGCCGATCTTCTCCGTACCGTTGGCGACGAAAATGAACTTGGGATCCGAGGCGTGCTGGGCCACGTAGATCAGGTGGCGCTTCAGGGTCTTCAGGGTTTCGTCCTTCATGACGGCGGGCATGTCGCTTGTCTGGCCGCCCATGCTGACAAAATTCCCAGCCGGTGACAACACCGTCACCCGCTCCCCCATCGGCGTCTGCAGCTTCATGTAGGTAGTGTCGGGAAAGAGGGTGGTGCCTTCCGCTTCGATGGGGATCTCCCCTCCGGGCGTCTTGATCAGGAGGGTGGCCGTCTGGCGGATGGCCTTGACTCCCTGAACTTTTTCCGCGCCGCCCAGCGCCGTGACCACCTTGGCGATCAAGGCCATGCCTTCCGGGTTAGATTCGGCCGGCTTTTTGGCCGCGCCGCCGGGCGCGGTATCCGGGATGGAGATGTCCAGGTTGGTGACCTCGCCGAAGGAAGCGAGCGGCCGCTCAAAGTCCGCAGCCTTGCCCACCACCAGCACGGCGAGCTGGTCCCTGTGGACGTAGGTTTGCGCCACGCGGGCCACGTCCGCGGCCGTCACCTTCTCGATGGCCGCGCGGTAGCGTTCCAGGAAGTCGGCGGGATAGCCGTAGAACTCATAGGCCATGCGCTCGCGCAGGATCTTGTCCCTGGAGTCGAAGCGGAAGACGAAGGAGTTCAGGATGCTGTCCTTGGCGCGCTTCATCTCGTCCGCCGTGGCCGGGTTCTTGACGATGCCATCCAACTCCTCGCGCAGGGCTTCGATGGAGGCGGCGGTGGTCTGGCTCTTGGTGGTCATGCCCACCTGCAGCACGCCGGGATGGTCGAAGGCTGAGCTCACGCTGCCGAAGACGGCATAGGCCAGGCCCTTCTTGGAGCGGATGTTGGAGAACAGCCGCGAGGAAAAACCGCCGCCCAGCACTTCGTTCATCACCTCGACGGCGTAGTAATCCGGGTTGTCGCGGGTGATGCCTAGGTCCACCATGAAGATGGCGCTCTGGTTCACGTCGTCTTTGGCGGCGAAGTAGATGCCGGGCTTGGGATGCTTGAAGTTGATGGCCGTCTTGACTGCCTCCGGACCCTTGGGCCAGGAGCCGAAGGCCGCGCGCAGCTTGGCCTCCATCTCCCTGGAGTCGAAGTCGCCCACCACCCCGAGGATGATGTTGTTGGGATGGACGTGGGCGTGGTGCCAGGCCAGCAGGTCGTCGCGGGTGACGGCCTTGATGGTGTAGTACTCGGGGACCCGGGAGTAGGGATTGTCGGCGCCGTAGGCCAGCTTGCCTCCTTCCCGGGTGGCGATTCCCAGGAAGTTGTCATTGCGGCGGGAGATGGAGGTGTTCAGCTGCGTCTTGGCCAGAGCGAGCTTGTCCTCGCGGAACTCCGGCTGCTGAAGAAGCTCGGCGAAGACCGGCAGCACCGTGTCCAGGTCTCCTTTGAGGCACGACCAGGACATGTTGGCGGAGTCCGCGCCCCCGGAGGTCTCGATCTGGGCGGCGCGGGTTTCGAGCACGTCGTCGAGCTGATCGCCGGTCTTGCCCTTGGTGCCGCCGGTGCGCCACGACTGCCCGAACAGGGTCACCAGGCCCGCCTTGGCCGCGGGTTCATCGCGCGAGCCGCCGCGGATGCGCGCTACGCCCTCGATCAGCGGCAGTTCGTGGTCCTCCTGCAGGAAGATCACCATGCCGTTCTCCAGCTCAACGCGCGTGGGTTGCTGGGGGTTGAAGGGAGGCAGCGGCGGCTTCGGGATCCTCTGCCAGGGGGCCATGCCCGCGGCAGCAGGCGCCTTGGAGGGCGCTGCGGCTTTCTCCGCCTGCGCCAACAGGGAAGCGGGCGCGAGCACAAGGGCGAGGATCACGAAACTCAGCAACGAAGGGCTGACAGCTCGATGGATGCGGTTCATTACTTGGCTCCTTTCGGGGCCGCGCCGGCCATCTTCGTGCTTTCGATCATGCCGACGGTGCGGTTGGTGAAGACAAAGGTCTTGCCGGCGACCCGGCGGATGTCCGCCTTGGTCACCTTCTCGATGCGGTCGATGTCGCGGAAGAGCTCGCGCCAGTCGCCGAAACGCGCCTGGACGGTGCCCAACTGGGTGGCCAGGCCCTGATTGTCCGCCAGTTGGCGGATGAGGTCAGCCTTGGCCCGGGTCTTCACGCTCTGCAGCTCTTCCCCGGTGACGTCCTCGTTCTTCAGCCTTTCGAGCTCAGCGTGGATGGCGTCCCCGACCTCCTGGGGCGTGTGCCCGGCGGAGGGCACGGTGAGGAAGGCGAACAGGTTCGGGTACTTGTCTCCCGGAAAGCCATTGAAGCCGGCGGCGAAAACGGCGATCTTCTTGTCGCGCACCAGGGACTTGTAGAGACGCGAGGTGCGGCCCTTGGAGAGCACGTCGGAGATGGCGTTGTAGATGGCGTCGTCCGGATCGCGCGAGTCGGGGCGGTGGTAGCCCTCGAAATAGAAGGGCTGGGAGGCCTCGTGCAGGATCACCATGCGCTCGGCGTTCTGCGGCGGCTCGACGGTGCGGGCGGGGTCGGGCATGGGCCCGGCGGGCAGGCGGCCGAAGTATCTTTCCAGCATCGGCAGAATCTCTTTGGCCTTCACGTCGCCCACCACCGCCACCACGATGTTCGACGGCACATAGTACTTTTTGTAGAACTGCTCGGCGTCGGTGGCGGAGAAGGTGTTCAAGTCCGAGTCCCAGCCCACCACCGGACGTCCATAAGGGTGTGCAATGAAGGAGGCGGCCAGGAACTGCTCGAAGAGGCGGCCGACGGGCTGGCTGTCGGTGCGCAGGCGGCGCTCCTCGTGTACCACGTCGCGCTCCTTGTAGAACTCGCGGAACACCGGGTGCAGGAAGCGCTCGGACTCCAGATACGCCCAGAGCTCCAGCCGGTTGACGGGCAGGGAGTAGTGGTATCCAGTCTCGTCGTTGCTGGTAAAGGCGTTGAGCCCGGTGCCGCCCTCGCGGTCGATGATGTCGCCGAATTCGTTGACGACTACGAACTTGTCGGCGGCGGCGATGGCGTCCTTCCAGGCCTTTTCCAGCTCGGCGACCTTCTTGTCGTCGCGGCCGACGGGGCGGCGGCGCTCGGTGTCATAGGCGGCGTAGGCCTTCTCCACCCTGGCCAGCGCCACTCTCTCCAGGGCGTAGTTCGAGGTGCCGACCTTGTCCGTGCCCTTGAACGCCATGTGCTCGAACATGTGAGCCAGGCCGGTGATGCCCGGCACCTCCTGCACCGAGCCCACGTCCACGTGGGTGAAGAAGGAGAAGACCGGAGCCTCCGGCCGCTCGCAGATGAGCAACGTCAGGCCGTTGGGCAGCTTCTTCAAGGTGATGCGCTTCTCGAAGGAAGTCACGTCCTGCGCGGACGCGGCCCCCGCCAGCAGGGCAACGCACACCAGGGTCGGGAGGATTCGCCGAGTGAGGGATTTCATGCAGCCTCCGATGGAAAAAGACTAGGGCCAAGCAAGGTACCGTTTCGGCGCGAGTCTGTCAAACGCGGAGGGGCCTCTTTGCGCTGTCTTCAAGCACTCGCGGCGATGTGCGGGAAGGCGCCCGCACCCGGCTGGTTATTCACCAGAGCGTCCGATAACGCGCATACTCAGGTCGTGACTTCCCGGGCCCAAGAGCCGCTGCTGGCCGCCTTCCTCGACTACGCGCGGGTGGAGAAGGGCCTGGCGCCGCTGACCATCTCCGCCTACGCGCGCGACCTGCGCCAGTTCGCTGACTTGCTGAAGAAGAAGAAGCGGAGCCCGGCCGAGGCGCGGCGCAGCGACGTGCGCGACTTCCTCGACCAGCTCTATGCCAACGCCGTGGACGGGCGCTCGGTGGCGCGCAAGCTCTCCGCGCTCCGCCACTTCTACCGCTTCCTGCTGCTCGACCGGCACGTGGAGCGCGATCCCACGCTCAACATCGAGTCGCCCAAACAATGGAAGATCATGCCCAAGGCGCTTACGCAGGAGGAGATCGGGATGATGCTGGGTGGGCCGGCGCGTAACCTCGACCGCAAACTCGCGCCGGCACTGGCGGCCCGCGATGCCGCCATGCTGGAGATGTTCTACGGCGGAGCGCTGCGCGTCACGGAGGTCGTGGGCGTGGGAGTGGAAGACCTGAAGCTCGACTTGGGCTACGTGCTGGTCCGCGGCAAGGGCGACAAGGAGCGCATTGTTCCGCTGGGCCGCGCCGCGCAGAAGGCGATTGCGGCTTACCTCAAGGACGGACGTCCCGCGTTGTTGGGTTCCTCGTTCCTCGTTGCTCGTTCCCCGGGTTCCAAGCCTGGCGAGAAACGAGAAACCCGAAACGAAAAACCCGCTGACCGCAACTCACCGTACCTTTTCATTGCCCAGGGCGGGCGGCGGCTCACGCGGCAGCGCGTGTGGCAGATGGTGCGCGCCGCGGCCGCGCCCACCGGACGCAAGGTCAGTCCGCACATGCTGCGCCACAGTTGCGCCACCCACATGGTCGAAGGCGGCGCCGACCTGCGCACGGTGCAGACGATTCTGGGACACGCCGACATCGCCACTACGCAGATTTACACCCACGTGGCGCTCGACCGGCTGCGCCAAGTCTATCGCAAGCACCCCCGGGCCAAGGCAAGGCCGCGCCTAGCCGCGGCGGCGAAAGGCGGGCGATGAAGACGCAGAAGACTTCCCGCGGCGGCACGGTTGTCGAGAAGGCGGCGGCGCAGTTTTTGCGCTCACTGCAATCGGAGCGGCATGCCTCGCCGCATACCGTCGCCGCCTATCGCAAAGACCTGACAAAGTTCGCCGAGTTCGTTGGCGGCGCCGGCTGGCCGCAGATCGACCACATGCGCATCCGCGGCTTCCTCTCGCATCTTTACAGTCAGGGGCTGGGCAAGACTTCGGTGGCGCGGGCGCTGGCCGCGGTGCGCTCGCTCTATCGCTGGCTGGCGAAGGAGGGAGTGGTCGAGCAGAACCCGGCGGCGCTGGTGGCCACGCCGCGCCTGCCGCAGAAGCTGCCCCGCGTCCCTACTATCGAGGAGATGAACCGCATCCTCGACGCCGAGCTGCCGGAGAGCGTTGCTTTCCCCGAGCGCGACCGGCTGATCCTCGAGCTGCTCTACGGGTGCGGGCTGCGCAACTCCGAGCTGACCGGACTGCAACTCCAGGACGTGCGCTCCGACGAAGTCCTGCTGATCCGCGGCAAGGGGAAGAAGGAGCGCTATGTGCCCTTCGGGGAGTCGGCGCGCGCGGCTATCCAGGATTACATGCCGCAGCGCCAGCGCGTCCTGGCACAGTTCAAGAAGAAGACGAGCGTGCTGCTCGTCAACCGCCGCGGCGGCTCGCTGACCACGCGCAGCGTCGGACGGATCGTGAAGCAGGTCGCCGTCGCTTGCGGGCTGCCCTCGGACGTCCACCCCCACACCCTGCGCCACGCCTTCGGCACCCACATGCTGGAGGAGGGCGCCGACCTGCGCGCCATCCAGGAGATGCTCGGCCACGAGCGCCTCTCCACCACACAGCGCTATACCCAGCTCTCCATCAAGCACGTGATGCAGGTGTACGACCAGACGCACCCGCGGGCGAAGTGACGGCGTTCAATCCGCGGCCGTGGCGAGCTGTCCGGGCTCGAGCGTGTCGCCGTGCAGCTCGGCGTGCATGGGCGTCCACATCGCCATCAACTGCGCCTTGAGTTCGTGGGTGAGTGCGTCGTAGGTGGCTTCGGGATCGTTACCGAGCGGCGAGGGATAAATCGGGTCGCCGATGGCCATGCGCAGCGGCAAAAACCCCTGGAAGGGCCTGCCGCGCGGCCAGGCGTCGAAGAAGCCGTCGAGCGCCACGGGATAGATGGGCACCTTCATGTGGATGGAAAGGATCGCGGCGCCCTTCTTGAAGACCTTGGGCGGGCCGTCGATGGTGCGTTCGCCTTCGGGGAAGAGCAGCAACATCTTGCCGCGGCGCAGGCCATAGGCGCCGGCGCGCATGGCGGGGACCAAGTTGGAGTCCGGGTCCACGACGACGATCTTCAGCGAGCGCGCGATCCAATTCATGATGCCCTGGCCGAAGATCTCGCTGGTCCCCACCGAGAAGTGGTCTTTGAAGAGCGAGTAGGGCAGCGCGCTGGCCAGCAGGATGGGATCGAGATAGGACTGATGGTTGGGACAGAGGATGAAAGGCCCGTGCGGCGGCAGCTTCTCCATGCCGGTGATGCGGAACTGGAAGCGGTCGCGGGCGAAGAGGTCCACGACTCTTCCGATGAGGAACCAGGTCCGGCTGCGGAGCGGGTGCGGTTCATCGATGGCCAGCAGTTCGGGGTCAGTGGGTTCGGTGGCGAAGACGGCGTCCCAGCCGGCGAAGCCGCGCGGGCCGCCTGCGGCGCCTACGCCCGAGCCCACCGCGTCCACGCCGGAGCGGACGGCGTCCACCATCTCGCGCACGGTATAGACGCCGGAGACCACGCTTTCATCCACGGCCGCGCCCAGCTCATGCTCGAGCGCCACCAGCAGCTCGACGCGCTCCATGGAGTCCAGCGCCAGGTCGAGCTCCAGGTTGTCGGCGGGATGGAGGAAGGCCGGAGGCGGCTTCACCGCCTGGCGCACCACCTTCAGCGCGCGCTGGACGTCGGGAAGCTCGAGCCACGCTTGATCCTCGGCGGTCACTGGGCGGGCGGCTTCCGGCGCCGCCTCTGGATCGGCCGCCGCCCGCTTGGCTTCGACCTTCTTCTGAATCTCAAAGCGCTTGAGCTTGCGCGTAGTGGTGCGCGGCAGCTCTTCCTGCCAGAGATCGAAGCTCAAGATGCGCTTGGTGCTGGGCAACTGCTGCGACAGGCTTTCGAACTCCCAGCGGATGACCTCGCGGGTGTTGACGATGTGCTTCTGCTTGAGCAACTCGAAGTTGGGCACCACCACGCCGTGCAAGCGCTCGGAGAAGGGCTCGCCCGGGCGGCTCTGGAGGCCCATCACACACATCTCCTTCGCCCACTGGCATTTCAGGTAGTGCTGCTCCACCTCCTCGGGAGAGATGTTTTTTCCCGAGCTGAGGACGATGATCTCCTTGCGGCGCCCGGTGATGAACAGGTTGCCGCCGGAATCGAAGTATCCGAGGTCGCCGGTGTGTAGCCAGCCATCACGTAGCGCCAGGGCGGTGATGTCGGGGCGGTTGTAGTAGCCCTTCATGACGATGCGGCCGCGGATGGCGACCTCGCCCACGGGCGGGCCCTCGCCGTCGCCGTTTTCCGGCGGCTGCGCGTCCACGATCTTGGCTTCCACGTCCGGCAGCGGCCGGCCCACCGAGCCGATCACGTTGTGCGCGGGGGGCGTGGCCACGGCGCCGCCGGAGGTTTCCGTCAGTCCGTAGGCCTGGAGGATGTCGAAGCCCAGCGCATCCAGGTCGTGGCCGATGGCCGCGTCGAAGCGCGAGCCGCCGGTGATCAGGTAGCGCATGCTCGTTCCCAGGGCCTCGTGCGCCTTGCGGAAGAAGACTTTGCCCAGGTTCCACCCCAGTCGCCGGCCCAGGCGCGAGAGTCCCATCAGGAAGCGGAAGGTGGTCTGGGTCGCCGCGCCGCCCTCCTTCACCTGCTTCAGGACGCGTTCGTGGATGAGGTAGAAGAACTGCGGGACGCAGACGAAGATGGTCACCTGGCGCTCGCGCAGGGCGCGCAGCAGCTCGGCGGTGTTGAGAGTCTCGAGATAGACGACGCTTGCTCCCCCTGACAGTGGCAGCATGAGGTTGGCCATCTGCGCCAGCGCGTGGAAGAGCGGCAGCACGCCCAGGATGACGTCGGTGGGGCGGACGTCGAGGTAGAGGAAGACAGACTCGATCTCCCCCATCAGGTTGTCCTGGGTGAGCATCACGCCCTGCGGCTCGGCCGTGGTCCCCGACGTATAGAGGATGACGGCGAGGTCCTCGGGCTGGGTTTCCGCCGGGCGGAAGTTGCCGGGGCCGGCGGCCAGAATGGCGTCCAGGCTGGCGGCGTCCGCTTCCTCTCCATCGAGCAGGACCATGCGGATGGAGAGTCCCTCGGCGGCGCGGCGGGCGGTTTCCAGATTCTTGCAGTCTGTGAACACGACCGAGGCGCCGCAATCGCGCAGCAGGCGCCCGATCTGGTCCGCCTTGAAGGCGGTGTCGAAGGGGACAGCGACCATGCCCGCAGCCACCGCGCCCAGGTAGGCGGCCACCCAGCGCGGGCGGTTCTGGGCCAGAACCACGCAGCGGCTGCCGCGCGCGACGCCGCTCTCCGTGAGCCAGCGCCCCACCGACTCGGCCATGCGGCGCAGCTCAGCGTAGGTGTGGCGATCGAGCGAGGCCTCGCGCTGCATCTCGACCGCCACGTTCTGCGGCCAGCGCTCGACCGACTCCAGAAACCGCGCGTAGAAGCCCTGCATCGTCAGGAGACTCTACTTGATGATGACGCCGCAGGCGATGCGGTCGCCGGCGTTGCCCGACGGGTCGGTCTTCATGTCGTCGGCCTTGGCGTGGATCACCAGCGCCGTGCCGCCGTTCGCGAAGAGCGAGTTCGGCTGGCCTTCCTCGAGCGTCACCTGGTCGTTCAGCAGGCCCGTCTTGAGCGTGCCTTTCTTGCCGACGGTGATGTTCATCATGTCGCCGTTGTGATGTCCCTCCGGGTTCTCCAGGCCGTGCTTCTTGCCATTGGGATTGAAGTGTCCGCCGGCGGACTTGAAGTCCGGCCCATCGCACTTGGCGTTCTGATGAATGTGGATGGCGTGTTCGCCGGGCGGCAGGTTCTTCAGATGCACCGTGATGGCGACGAAGTGGCCCTTGGGCGAGAGCGTGGCCGTGCCTACGCTTTCCCCTTTGGCGTCCTTGAGTTCGACTACCTTGTGATTGCCCTTGGCGAAGGCGAGAGCGGTTGCCAGCAGCAGCGCGAGCAGTACGGCAAAGTTTCGTTTCATTCCATCCTCCTCAGGAAGAGGCAATTATAGGCGGACGAGGCGGCCCGCCTCTACCTGCGTCGTTCGCCGACCTGCCGCATCCAATGTGCTAGGCTTGATTCAGGCGGATTTCCGCGCCTTTCGACAGGACCCGGTCCATTGATCAATACCCTCATCGCCAAAGTCGTCGGCACCAAGAACGAGCGCGAGGTCAAGCGCATCCGGCCCCTGGTGGAGCGCATTGCAGCGCTCGAGCGGGAGACGGACCGCCTGAGCGACGCCGAACTGCGCGCCAAGACCGACGAGTTCCGCAAGCGCATCGCCGACCGCCTGGCCAGCCTCCCGAGTCAGCCGGAGGCCAGCCCGGACCGGCTGCGGGAGATCCAGAAAGAACGCGAACTAGTGGTGAAGGAGATCCTGGAGGAGCTGCTGCCGGAAGCCTTCGCGGTAGTGCGCGAAACCGGGCGGCGCGTCCTCCAGATGCGCCACTTCGACGTGCAATTGGTGGGCGGCGTCGTCCTGCACCAGGGCAAGATCGCAGAGATGAAGACCGGCGAAGGAAAAACGCTGGTCGCGACGCTGCCCGTCTACCTGAACGCGCTCGCCGGCAACGGCGTGCACGTGATCACCGTCAACGACTACCTGGCCAAGCGCGACTCGGAGTGGATGGGAAAGCTCTATGGCTTCCTGGGGCTGAGCGTGGGCGTGATCGTGCACGGGCTGGACGACACTGAGCGCCGCGACGCGTATGCCGCCGACGTCACCTACGGCACCAACAACGAGTTCGGCTTCGACTACCTGCGCGACAACATGAAGTTCGACCTGGCGCAGTGCGTACAGCGCGGACACAACTTCGCCATCGTGGACGAAGTGGACTCCATCCTGATCGACGAGGCGCGCACCCCGCTCATCATCTCCGGCGAGAGCGAGCAATCCACCGACAAGTACGCCCGCGTGAACCGCATCCTTCCCAAACTGGAGCGCGGCGAGGAGATCGACAAGGACGACACCAAGACCCTCACCGGCGACTATGTGGTGGACGAGAAGCACCACACCATCACGGTCAGCGACGCGGGCTGGGAAAAAGTGGAGCAGTTGCTGGGCATCGGCAATATCGCCGACCCCGAGAACTGGGACCTGAAGCACCACGTGGAGACCGCGGTCAAGGCGCACGCGCTCTACCGCCGCGACGTGGAATACGTGGTGAAGGACGGGGAAGTCCTCATCGTGGACGAGTTCACCGGGCGGCTGATGCCCGGGCGGCGCTGGTCCGACGGCCTGCACCAGGCCATCGAGGCCAAGGAAGGGGTGAAGATCGAGCGCGAGAACCAGACCCTGGCCACCATCACCTTCCAGAATTACTTCCGCATGTACAAGAAACTGGCGGGCATGACCGGCACCGCCGAGACCGAGGCGGCCGAGTTCGACAAGATCTACAAACTCGAGGTGCTCGTCATCCCCACCAACCGCACGCTGCTGCGGCATGAGAGTCCCGACGTCGTCTACCGCACGGAGCGCGAGAAGTACAACGCCGTCAGCGATGGGATCCAGGAGTTGCACCAGCGGGGCCAGCCGGTGCTGGTGGGCACCACCTCCATCGAGAAGTCGGAACGGATCTCCGAGCTGCTGAAGCAGAAGAAGATCCAGCACGTGGTGCTCAACGCCAAGTACCACGAGAAGGAAGCGGAGATCGTGGCCCAGGCCGGGCGCAAGGACGTGGTGACCATCGCCACCAACATGGCCGGCCGCGGGACCGACATCCTGCTGGGCGGCAATCCCGAGTTCATGGCTAAGCAGGAGTGCGTCAAGAAAGGGGTGGCGCATCCGGTGCCACTCGAGGAAGCCTTGGCTACCCCGCGCCTCGGAAAAGAAGGCGTTACGTTCTTTTACTACCAGGGGACCGAATACGAGGTCTCGACCGAGCAGTGGGAGGAAGCCTTCCAGCGCTACAAGGCGCAGACCGACGCCGAGCACGATGAGGTGGTCGCTGTGGGTGGCCTGCACATCCTGGGGACGGAGCGGCACGAAGCGCGGCGCATCGACAACCAGCTCCGTGGGCGCGCCGGGCGCCAGGGCGATCCCGGCTCCTCGCGCTTCTACCTCTCGCTCGAAGACGACCTGATGCGCATCTTCGCCAAAGAGTGGGTCTCCAAGTGGCTGGAGAGGCTGGGCATGGAAGAGGGCATCCCCATCGAATCGCGGCTCATCACCCGCCGCATCGAGGCCGCGCAGAAGGCGGTGGAAGTCCAGAACTTCGAGGCCCGCAAGCACGTATTGGAGTACGACGACGTGATGAACAAGCAGCGCGAGGCGGTGTACAGCCTGCGCCGCCAGCTGCTGGAGGGTCTCGACCAGAAGGACCTCATCCTTGAGGACTACGTGGCCAGCACCCTGGGCGACCTGCTGGAACAGTTCGCCCCGGAGAAGACCCACCCGGATGACTGGGACCTGGCCGGCCTGAAGAACCAGATTTCCGGCCGCTTTGCCGTGGACCTGGCCGCCGAGGGCGTGAAGCTGGAGGAACTGGGCCGGCAGGAGCTGGGCGACGCCATCTTCGAGAAGCTCAAAGAGCGCTACGAGGCCAAGGAAAAGTTGCTGGGCCCCGACGCCATGCGCTACCACGAGCGCATGATCATGCTCAGCGTGCTCGATACCCAGTGGAAAGACCACTTGCTCTCGATGGACCACCTGAAAGAGGGCATCGGGCTGCGCGGCTACGGACAGCACGATCCGCTGGTGGAGTACAAGCGCGAGTCCTTCGAGGTATTCGAGGAGATGATGCAGCGCTTCCAGGAAGAGACCTCGCGCACCCTCTACCTGATGGAGATCGTCGGCGGCGAAGGACGGGCGGCTGGCGGCGGCCCGGAGTTCGACGGAAGTGCTCCCGATGCCGGCGGCCCGGCGTTGAGGCTTGCGGGTCCGGGGGGCCGGCCGCCACGGAGCGTCGCCACGACCATCGATGAGATTGAGGCCGAGTTCCAGCGCAAGAAGCGGCGCGAGTTGGAGCAGGCGCGCCTGGCGGGCGCCGGCGACTACCAGCCGGTGCAACAGGTGGTACGCTCCGGCGCCAAGGTCGGACGCAACGATCCCTGTCCCTGCGGCTCCGGCAAGAAGTACAAGAAGTGCTGCGGCATGGCCGCCTGAACGGAAGGCAGAGTCGTCACAGACCGGCGTGACCGTTGCCCTATTAATCCCACCTCCGTCCGGACATACAATCTCGCTAGCCTACCCAGGAGGTGCGCCATGCTTGCCATCCGACTGGTGCGACTCATCGAGAATCACTCCGAGCAGCTTGCCCGGGGACTGACCGAGAAGGTCTGGAACTCTTCCAAGTGCAGCGACCTCCACAGAGTCCCGGCGGATGAGCTCCAGGCCCGCACGCACGAGATCTACCGCAACCTGAGCGACTGGCTGATGAACAAAACGGAAGCCGAGGTGGAGCGGCGGTACACCGAGCTGGGAGCGCGCCGCGCGCACCAGGGAGTGGCCTTCAGCCACTTCGTGTGGGCCATCACCGCCACCAAGGAGCACGTGCGGGCTTTCGTGCAACGGGAAGGCCTGGCAGACAGCGCCATGGAGCTGCACGGAGAACTGGAGCTGCTGCATTTGCTGGACCAGTTCTTCGACCGCGCCCTGTACTACACCGCGGTCGGCTACGAGCAGGCCCACGCCGTGCGCGCGGCCTAGGGCTTCCGGCCCACGGCCCGGAAGGTCATCTCCTTCGCCGGGCTGCCGCTGCGCGCCTTCCAGGCGAAAAACAGCGCGACGTAGGAGTCGGTGATGTAATCGCGCAGCGCCACGCCCAGGCGCTTCGCCGTGCGGTCGATCCAGTTCGGCGGGCCCTCGATCTCAGACACATTGCCGATGGGCGTCTCATCCACCAGCACGTGCCCTTTGCCGTCGCTCCAGCCGGTGCGGTATTTCTCATACCGAAAGGTGGGTTCGAAGCCCAGGGCGCGCAGGATGGCGTCCATCCGGGCTCCGTCGGCGAGCTCGGTTTCGGTCTCGATGCGCGACTTGTGTCGGCCGACCATGCCGCGGCCCTTGTGGGTCAGAGTCCACGTCTTGCCGTACTGGCGCAGCCGCAGCAGCTCGCCGCGCTTTCTCAGTACCTGGCCGGGAAGGTCATAGAGCGTGTTGCTCTCGTGCGCCCGGCGCTCGCTGACGCGGAATCCTGCGGCGCGCAGCTTGCGCGCCAGTGCCTTCGGGTCGCGGATCAGGAACTTGATCTCGACTTCCTTGGAGGACATTTCGACGGCAGTATAAAGCAGATTCCTCGCTGCGCTCGGGATGACAAGAGGAAAGGATAACGAGAGGAAGGCTACTTCTCCCGCGCGACCACGAAGTCCGGTACCCAGAGCAGGGCGCGCTTGATCTCGGAGTCGGGGAAATCGCTAACGCCGTCGCGGGCCTCGCGGGCCAACTGGTGGGCGAGGGTGGTGGCGGCCTCGATGGAGCCGTAGCGGTTGAGGACCTCGAGGATTTGAGGGTGGGCGACGCTCTGAAACGCCCCTTCGTGCAGCACGGTCTCGATGAGCGCGCGCTCTTCCCGGGTGCAGTGCTCGAGCGCATGGATCACGGCCATGGTGACCTTGCCTTCGCGCAGGTCACTGCCCACCGGCTTGCCCAGGACTTCTTCCGAGGCGGTGAAGTCGAGCACGTCGTCCACGATCTGGAAGGCTAGCCCGACCTTGCGGCCATACTCGCCCAGCGTTCGCTCCTCTTCTTCCGTCGCCCCGCCCAGGATCGCGCCCAGGCGCATGCACGCGGAAAACAGGCACGCGGTCTTGCGATGGATGAGGTCGAGGTGCTCGTTCAAGGAGATGAGGCGGCCGAGCTTCTCGATTTGCAGGAGTTCGCCTTCCACCATCTGCTGGGTCAGCTCGATGAGCACATCGAGGACCTTGAAGTTGCGCTCCTGTACCGCGATCTTGAAGGCCTGCATGTAGAGCCAGTCGCCGGCCAGCACGCATTTGGAGTTGCCCCACTGGGTGTTGGCGGCGGGACGCCCGCGGCGCGTCTGAGCCTCGTCGATGATGTCGTCATGGACCAGGGTGGCGGTGTGGATGATCTCCACCACCGCCCCCAGGCGGATGGCGCCGCGACCTTTGTAGTCGAAGAGCTTGGCGGTCAGCAGCAGCAGCGCCGGGCGGATGCGCTTGCCGCCGCCCTCGCGCAGGTGCTCGCCGATCTCGGTGATGGCCTGGACGCCGGAGACGGTGTCTCGCCCGAACTCGCGCTCGATGGCCGCCAGGTCCTCGCGCAGCAGCTCGAAGAAGACCTCGCGCGTCGACGATGTGACTGGTGTCGCCAATGCTCTTTCCGTGGAGGCGCCCGTTCGGGCGTCCCGTTTTTGCGGACCCTCAGTTCGACCGATAGTTATCGAAGCGCATGTCGATCCCGAAATCGTGAGCCCGCAGCAGCGTCATGATCTCCTGCAGCGTGTCGCGGTCCTTGCCGCTCACTCGCACCACGTCTCCCTGGATCGAGGCCTGCACCTTTTTCTTGGCGTCTTTGATGGCCTTCACGATCTCCCGCGCCTTTTCCACCGGGATGCCCTGCTGCATGGTGACGCGCTGGCGCACGCTCGAGCCCGCCGCCGGTTCCACGGCGCCGTAGACCAGGGCGCGCAACGGCACGGCGCGCTTCACCAGCTTCTGCTGCAAGACGTCGTTGACGGCCTTCAGCTTGTAGTCGTCCACCGAGCTGATAACGATGGCTTCCTTGCCCTCGAGCACGATGTTCGACTTCGAATCCTTCAGATCGAAGCGCGTGTGTACTTCCTTGAGCGCCTGCTGGATAGCGTTCGAGACCTCCTGCAGGTCCACCTTGCTCACGATGTCGAAGGAGTTTTCGGCCATGGCTGGGTGACGACTAGTGTAGCCCAGGCGGCGCTTGCGCCGGCTCTTTGCAGATATTTCACAGCTTAAAGAAGGAATGGAAGTTCTGGCGGGTGGCCTCGCCTACCTCTTCCGGCGTCAGGCCGCGCAGCTCCGCGATCCTGGCCGCGACTTGGGCGACGAAGGCCGGCTCGTTGCGCTTCCCGCGATGCGGCACCGGCGCCAGGAAGGGCGAATCCGTCTCGATCAGGATACGGTCGAGTGGCAGCTCGCGCGCTGCCTGGCGGATGTTCTCCGCCTTGGCGAAGGTGACGTTGCCGGCGAAGGAGATGAGGAAGCCCATCTCCAGCGCCGCCCGCGCGTGGGCCAGGCTTCCGGTGAAGCAGTGCAGAATGCCTCCCAGGCCGTTCGAAGCCCATTGCTCACGCAGGAGCGCGAGGCAGTCGTCCCAGGCGTTCTCGCTGCCATCGGACGGGCGGCAGTGGATGACGATGGGCAGTTTGGCCGCGCGCGCCTGCTCCATCTGGCGCAGGAAGACCGTGCGCTGCACCTCGCGCGGCGAGTGGTCGTAGAAGTAGTCGAGGCCGATCTCGCCCCAGGCGATGACTTTGGGATTGCGCGCCAGCCGAGCCAGCTCCGCGAAATCTCCTTCGTCGGCCAGCTTGGCCTCGTGAGGGTGGATGCCGACCGTGGCGTAGATCCACGGGTGCTGCTCCGCCAGCTGGATGCCGCAATCGAGCGAGCCCGGTCCCGTCCCGCTGCCGATGGCGACGATGGTTTCGAGCCCGGCTTGGCGGGCGCGCTCGAGCACGGCCTCGCGGTCGGCGTCGAACTGCGACATCTCGAGGTGGGCGTGGGAATCTACAAACATTGTGAGATTGGGTAATCGGGCAATCGGGCAATTGAAGATGAACCAGCTGGTTCCAATTTCCCAATTTCGCAATTACCAAATTACTCAATCACTTCAGCCTCGCCCCGACCGGCACGTCTTCCAAAAAGCCCGCCAGCACCGGCGAGCCCTTCTCGCCCACCGACGCCGCCAGGATCATTCCGTTCGATTCCACGCCGCGCAGCTTGCGCGGCGCGAGGTTCACCACCAGCACTACCTTGCGCCCGATGAGCGACTCGGGCGCGTACGTCTCGGCGATGCCCGCCACCACCTGGCGCACCTCCGTGCCGATGTCCACTTCCAGGCGCAGCAGCCGGTCGGCGCCTTGGACTTTCTCCGCCACCTTCACCTGGCCCACGCGCATCTCGATCTTGGCGAAGTCGTCGATGGAGATCTTGCCATCGGAGGGGGGTGGCGCTACCGGCTTGGCGGGCGGAGCGGCGGCGGGCTGCTCACTCTTCGGCGGGGCTGCGGGCGCGTTGGTGGAGCGTTCTTCTTCCATTTTCTGCATCCTTTCGATTGCGGACTTGTCGGCGCGCGGGAAGACGCCTTCGATTTTTCCCAGGCGGGTCTTGGCTTTGAGCTGGCCCCAGGCAAGCTTGTCGAGGCGCAGCTTGTCAATCTTGCTCAATCCGAGCTGGGCCCAGATGCGTGCGGTGGACTCGGGCATCACCGGATGCGCCAGCGCCGTAACCACGCGCAGCGCCTCGGCGGCGGTGTAAAGCACCGCGCCCAGACGGGCGCGACTGGGCTTGTCGGATTTCTCCGCCAGCGCCCAGGGTTGTTCCTCCACGATGTACTTGTTCACCGCGCCCACCAGCGACCATGCCGATTCCAGCGCGCGGGAGAACTCGAACCGTTCGAAGTGCGAGCGGAATTCCTTGATGACTGTGCCAGCACGCTGCGCGACGGCTTTCTCCGCGGCCGCGGGCTTGCCGGCGGAGGGGACCACGCCGTCAAAGTAGCGCGCGATCATGGTCAGGGTGCGGCTGGAGAGGTTGCCCAGGTCGTTGGCCAGGTCGGAGTTGTAGCGGTGGACCAGGGCGTCGAAGGAGAACGAGCCGTCCTGTCCGAAGACGATCTCGCGCAGCAGGAAGTAGCGCAGGGCGTCGTTGCCCAGCACGTCCACCACGGTCTCGGCGCGCACCACGTTGCCGCGCGACTTCGACATCTTGCTTTCCTCGAAGAGCAGCCAGCCGTGGGCGAAGAGCGAGCGCGGCAGCGGCAGCCCGGCGGCCATCAGGAAGGCCGGCCAGAAGACGCAGTGGAAGCGCACGATCTCTTTGCCGATCATGTGCACGTCGGCGGGCCAGTAGCGCTTGAACATCTTGGCGTCGGCGCCGTAGCCAATAGCGGTGATGTAGTTGGAGAGCGCGTCCAGCCAGACGTACATCACATGTTTGGGATCGTCGGGCACGGGCACGCCCCAGTGAAACGTGCTGCGGCTGATGGAAAGGTCGCGCAGCCCGCCGCGCACGAAGGAGATGACCTCGTTGCGGCGCGTCTCGGGGCGGATGAAGTTCGGGTGCTCGTCGTAGTAGCGCAGCAGCTTCTTCTCGAAGGCCGAGAGCTTGAAGTAGTAGTTCTCCTCGCTGACGGTTTCGGTCGGCCGGCCGCACTCGGGACAGGGAGCGCTGGATCCGGCGGCGTCCACGTAGAGGTTGTCGTAGATGCAATATTGGCCGGAGTACGTGCCCTTGTAGATGTGCCCGTTTTTCTCCAGGACGCGCCACAGCTCCTGCGCGCCGCCCTTGTGGCGCGGCTCGGTGGTGCGGATGAAGTCGTCGTAGGTGATGCCCAGGCGGTCAAAGGTAGCGCGGAACTCGGCGGCCACGGAATCCGCCCAGTGCTGCGCGGTCTGGCCGGCGGCGGTTGCCGAGCGTTCCACGTTCACGCCGTGCTCGTCGGTCCCGGTGAGCAGGAAGGTGTCGTCGCCGAGCATGCGGTGGTAGCGCGCCAGCGCGTCGCAGACGATGGTGGTGTAGGCGTGGCCCAGGTGCGGGCGCGCGTTCACGTAGTAGATGGGCGTGGTGATGTAGAACTTGCCCTTAGCCATGCGTTCTTTCCAGGTAGGCGCGCACGGCTTCTTGCATGACGGTCTTGAGTGGAAGGCGGCGGCGCGCGGCGATGCGGCGGCAGTCCTCGTACTCGGGCGCGAAGTTGGCGACGCTGCCGTTCAGGCTGGCCACCTTCATCCGCACCGCGCCCCAGGGCGTCTTCACGCTGAGCGAGCGCCGTTGCAGGACTTGGCGGCGCTCCTCGCGCATGCGCACGCCCAGCGTCGTGGTCTCGGCGAAGATGAGATGCGCCAGCCGCGAGGCATCTCTTGGTTTCGCAAGGACGGTCAGCAACATTCCCGGGCGGTTTTTCTTCATCTGCACCGAAGTGGCGAAAACGTCGAGCGCACCCGCGGCCAGCGCCCGCTCCATCACGTAGCCGAAAAGCTGCGGGTTGAGGTCGTCGAGGCTGGCTTCGAGCACAGTGACCGTATCTTCATCTTGCGTCGCCGCGCGGCCCGCGCTCGCCGCCTCGCCTACCGTCAGGCGCAGGACGTTCGAATGCTCGTGGAAATCGTGCTTGCCTGCGCCGTAGCCAGTGGCGACAATCTTCATGGCCGGGAAGCTCGAGAAACGCGAAGCCAGAGTCTTCACGATGGCGGCGCCGGTGGGCGTGACCAGCTCGGCTTCGATTCCCGATGAGTACACCGGAGCGCCGCGCAGCAGCTCAACCGTCGCCGGCGCCGGGACAGGGAAGCGGCCATGCTCGCAGGCCACGGTACCGCTGCCGACGTTCAGCGGTGACGAGACCCACTCGTCCACGCCCAGAATCTCGGCTCCCACGGCCGCGCCGACGATGTCCACGATGGCGTCCGCGGCGCCCACCTCGTGGAAGTGGATCTTCTCGATGCTGGTGTTGTGGATCTTGGCTTCGGCCGCGCCTAGCGCCTCGAACATGGAGATGGCTGTTGTTTTGACGCCGGCGGGGAGCCCGGCCCCGGCGATGATCTCCCGGATCTCCTTCAGCCCGCGGTGTCCGTGCGCACTGGCCGTCTTCCGCGGCGCCGGGTGGTGGTGGCCATGGTCGTGATCGCGGCTCTCTCGCGGCCGATCCTTCTTCCCGCGGACCAGGACGTCCACCTTGGTGGCGCTGATGCCGGCGCGCTCGACGCGCGATACTTCCAACCGTGCGCCAACCTTGAGCTCAGCCACGGTCTGGCGCAGCACCTCGGCGGGGACTCCGGCATCGACCAGGGCGCCGAGAAACATGTCGCCGCTGATTCCGGAAAAGCAGTCCAAGTAAGCGATGCGCATGGGTAAACTGCGCGCGAGGCGTGCGCGGCAAGTCCGCGTTCATGATAGGGAAGCGGTCGCGCGGCGTCAAACCAAGCGACGCGCGAGCGTTTGCTATAATCGCCTTTTTGTTCAGTGACTTACGAGGACTCCTGAAACTTGTATCGCCACTTCCAGCGCCGCCTCGCCGAACCCATTCGCGGATTCCTGCGCAAGCAATACCAGCTTGAAATCGAAAACGTCGTGGTCGAACAACCGCCGCGGGTGGAGATGGGAGAGTACGCGCTGCCGCTCTCCTTCGAGCTGGCAAAGAAGCTCAAGAAGGCGCCGCGGAAGATCGCGGAAGAGATCGTCGCCGGAGTCGGCGAGATCCCCGGTTTCGAGAAGCTGGAGGTCGCGGGCGCGGGCTACATCAACGCGCGGGTGAAGCGGGCGGAGATGGCCGCGGCGCTGTGCCAGCCGCCGGAAGAGGCGGCGGCGCTCGCGGAGCGGATTCTGGTCGAGCACACCAGCGTCAATCCCAATAAGGCGGCACACATCGGGCACCTGCGCAACGCCATCCTGGGCGACAGCTTCGTGCGCCTGCTGCGCGCGACCGGCTGCTCGGTCGCCGTCCAGAACTACATCGACAACACCGGCGTGCAGGTGGCGGACGTGGTCGTCGGGCTGCTCCATCTGGAAAAGAAGTCGCGCGCCCAGGTGGAGGAGCTGATCGAAGGGCCGCGCTTCGACTACTACTGCTGGGACCTCTACGCCCGGGTCTCGCTGTGGTACGAGGAGGACAAGGAGAACCTGGAGCGCCGCAGCGAGGTGCTGCACGCCATCGAAGCCGGCGGGAACGAGACGGCGCAGATGGCCGAGCTGGTCGCCACCGACATCGTTCGGATCCATCTCGAGACCATGCAACGCCTGGGTGTGGAATACGACTTTCTGCCCCAGGAGAGCGAGATCCTGCGGCTGAAGTTCTGGGACGCGGCCTTCGAGCAGCTCAAGCAGAAGGGCGTGCTCTCGCTCCAGAGCCAGGGGAAGAACGCCGGCTGCTGGGTGATGCGGAGACAAGCCACCACCACAGGGGAGACAGAGGACGCGGAGGAAAACCAGAAAGTCATCGTGCGCTCGACTGGCACCGTGACCTACGTGGGCAAGGACATCGCGTATCACCTGTGGAAGTTCGGCCTGTTGGGGCGCGAGTTCCCCTGCCGCCGCTTCTACAAGTACCCGAGTGGCCACCAGTGCTGGATCTCGACGGCGACTGAGCTGGGCGAGGCGGACGCGCCGCACTTTGGCGGCGTCGCCGCCATCTACAACGTCATCGACTCGCGCCAGGCCGAGCCGCAGAACCAGGTCATCGAGGCGCTGCGCGCCCTCGGCTACCAGAAGCAAGCCGACCGCTACACCCACTTTTCCTACGAGATGGTGGCGCTCACCCCGGGCTGCGCCGCCGAGCTGGGCTACGACCTTTCGGAAGAGGACCGCGGCAAGGCGTTCATCGAGGTCTCCGGACGCAAGGGCTTCGGGGTGAAGGCCGACGACCTGATGGATGCGCTCATCGGCTCCGCCCGCAAGGAAGTGGACAGCCGCCACGCCGATCTAAGCGACCCCGAACGCGGCCAGATCGCCGAGCAGATCGCCATCGGCGCCCTGCGCTACTTCATGCTGAAGTTCACCAAGGGCTCCGTCATCGCCTTCGACTTCAAGGAAGCGCTCAGCTTCGAGGGCGAGACCGGGCCCTACGCTCAGTACGCCGTGGTGCGCGCTACCAACATCTTCCGCAAGGCGGGGGTGGAGCCGGAGAAGGCGCTGGCGGAGAAGGCGAACCTTGCGAAGTATCTATCTGGCGAGGCAGGGAACGAGATCTGGGAGCTATGGCTGGCGGCGGCCAAGCTCTCGCACGTGGTGGAGCAGTGCATCGCCACCACCGAGCCCGCGCACGCGGCCAAGTACGCCTTCACGCTGGCGCAGTTCTTCAACAACTTCTACCACCGCCACCACATCCTGCACGAGCCGGACGCGGCGCGGAAGCAGTTCCTGCTGGCTACGGCGGCCGTCGTGCGGCGCGAACTGATGCGCACGCTGGAACTGATGGGGATTTCCGTTCCTTCTGTGATGTAACCGTTACGGTTCGCGTCCCACGCCCAGGGCATCCGCCACGCGGTTGATGTAGTTGAACCAGGAAGCGATGAG